>JAYGDV010000130.1:0-2101 GCA_046582735.1 Planctomycetota bacterium | reverse complement strand
CGACCTCTCTTTCTATAGAGGACTAATGCAAAGCCTGTTCCAAATAATATTAAGTAACTATAATTAAATGACTTATGGATATATATAGGCTTGCACAAATATAGTTTTATGCCATTTTGACACAATCTCATCACAGTTTCTTGCCAGTTGCAGAAAGGTTCATGTCATATTGACAGTTTCGGGTTTTTGTCGACTTCGGGGCTCCAGGGCCTGGTTTTCTCCTGGTGCTGCCGGGCAACCCCTCCAGGTCCGATAACCACCCATCCGGCAAATTTTTTACTCCATCGGGCCGATAGATAGAGATACGGGACTGGTCTTCACCGGTCGCTGCCGGGAAAGCGTGACCCTGCCCCGGCCAAGAATTCTCCAATTGTGACCCCAAAGAGAGTGATCCTCTGAAATGAAAAGTTCATCCATCTGCCTGTCGGTGTTTCTCTGCCTGTCGGTTCTCACCGGCTGTTCCTCGATGCCATCGTGGAACTCCCGCCAGGATTACAAGTACGACAAGCCGGCGGTGGCCGTCACCACCTTCGAAAACCGCTCCAGCGCCCCCCTCAACTGGAAGCTCGGAGAGTCGGTGGCGGAGCTGCTCTCCAACTCGCTCTACCAGACCGGACAATTCCGCGTCCTGGAGCGTGAGCATCTCGATGCCATCATCGAAGAACAGGATCTGCAGAACGCCGGGATCACCCGCGAGGAACGGAAGGTACCGGTCAACCGGCTCAAGAATGCCCGCTACCTGGTCAAGGGATCCATCACCGAGTTCGCCAACGTCAACCAGTCAGGCCTCGACCTCGGCGTCGGCTCCGTCCGCATCGGCGGTGGAGGGATGCACGCGGTCGTGAGCATCGCTCTCAAGGTCACCGAGGTCGAATCAGGAGAGATCCTCTTCAGCAAGGTCGTCACCGGCAAGACCTATATCGGCGACGCGGGCGCATCGACGAACTACAAGAATGTCAGCTTCGGCGGCACCCACTTCTTCCAGACCCCCCTGGGCGAGGCGCTGAAAGAGGCGCTCGACGATGGGGTCTCCTCCATCAGCGAGGTGCTCGGGCAGAAGCTCTGGAAGCCCACCATCGCCAGCATCGACAACAGGACGATCATGCTCAGCGGCGGCAAGGACCGGAAGATGAAAATCGGCACCCGCTGGCACGTCCGCAAAAGCGGGCAGCTGGTCCGGGATCCTGAAACCGGCGACCTTCTCGGCCGCGCAGCAGGCGAGGTCATTGGAACCCTGCTGATCCTCGAGGTGGCCGACCGCTACAGCGTCGCCAGCATCCTCGAGGGAAAAGACTTCGAACGCGGCCAGAAGCTCGAGCTGATCTCCGGCAAATAGAATCATCCACTGCCTGAGTCGAGACCTTGCGCCTCTTATGGTACAAGAGACCGCTGAGGCCAGAGGATATGACAGCTACCGAAACTGCCGGCAATGACAGCAGCCGCGTACTCGATGAGGCGCGTACTCTCGCGGGAGACTACGGCTTCGGCGAGGCCCTGAGCCTGCGTCCACTCCCGGAGGGCTACGCCAACACCAACTACGCCCTCGAGACCTCTTCAGGCACCTTCCTCTACCGCATCTGCAGGCAGAAATCCCCACGGGAGATCGACGCGGAGCTCTCGGTACTCGAGCATCTCGAGGCCAGGGGCTTCAAGGCGGCCTTTCCCATCCGGCGAACCGATGGGGGCGCTGTCTCTTCCACAGCCTCAGGCAGCGTGGTCCTCTACCAGTACATCGAGGGCAACGACCCCGAACTCAACCCGGAAACCGTTGCGGAGGCCGCCCGTACACTCGGTGAATTACACCGAATCGAACCGCCCCCGGGCTTTGACAGGCTGAATTTCGTGCAGCTCAAAGACAGCCAGGAGCTCGCCTCGCGCTTCGGGGGGGATGTTCACGGCGGAGCGGTCCATGGTGACAGGACAATCCTCGGCAGGTTCCTCGAGGAGACAGCGGTCCTCAGGGAGATGCTCGGCGGCGAGCAGCTGCCCCGGGGGCTGGTCCATGCCGACCTGTTCCCTGAAAACACCATCTTCCAGGGTGAAAAACTCGCGGCCGTGATCGATTTTGAAGAATGCTGCATCGAGAGTTTCCTCCTCGACG
>JAYGDV010000120.1:0-2403 GCA_046582735.1 Planctomycetota bacterium | reverse complement strand
CATGGATGAGCTGGAAAGCATTCCCGAGGGTAGCGGCACGATGATGGACAGCACCTTGATCGTCTACACCAGCAACAACGGCAGCGCTCAGCACACCAACGGGGCGACCTGGCCGGTGATGCTCCTGGGTAACTGTAACGGCGCGTTCAAGTCCGGCCGGTTTACCCAGCTCGATGGCAAGCGTCCGATTAACGCTCTCTACTCGACTCTCCTGCAGGCCGCCGGTGCCGAGAGCGACCGCTTCAACATGAGCGAGAAGATGGCCGCCAAGTTTGATTCCGGGACAGGTCCACTAAGAGAGCTCCTGGTGTGAAGAAGCCTGGGCCGGCTTTCACCCTCGGGGTCGTGGTCTTTGCCTTGTTGTCTGTGGCAGCCAGGGCGGCAGACAGCTACACCCCCGGCGAACCCGTTCGCGGAGATTTCAAGACCTTCGCACGGGGCTTTCTTGAGAGTCATTGCTTCGATTGCCATAATGAGGACAAGCCTAAGGGAGATCTCTCCCTGGTCGACCTTGGGCCGGTGGAAGAGACCAATGCGACTGTCTGGAAGTCGGTCTGGGCCCGGGTCAGCCTGCAGGAGATGCCCCCCCGGAAAAAATCACAGCCGGGCATCGTCGAGCGTCTTCGCTTCTCCAACTGGATTGTCAGTGAGCTGCAGCGTGTCATGAAGGGGCGTGGCGGCTTTCGCGCTCACCTCGATCCTCACAAGGGCAACTACCTCGACCATGACCTGCTCTTTGGCCCGCTGCCGAAGGGAATTCGCCTGGCACCGACCTACACCTCGGCCCGGATCTGGCGAGTGACGCCGCAGGAGTACATCACGCGGCTCAATGAGTTGATCAACACCGAGCCGAAGTACAATCCCGCGAAGCCGGGCCTGCGTACCCATGGCGACGTTGTCCCCACCAACCACGGTGGCGAGCTGAAGCTCTACTTCGGTACGGACCGAATCATCAAGCACCAGGGTGGCACGGTGGCCTATGCCACCTCGGTCAAGAGTGTCCCGGCGGTCCTCTCTTCTGACCGCAAGCATGGCCTTGAGAACTACCCCGACTTCTACACCGTCAACAGTGCCGAGGCGACCCAGATTCTCAGCAAAGCGGGGGACCTTCTTCGCTACATGGCCTACGGGCCCTTGAGTATCGCCAAGCCGGAACAGATTACCGATGACCCGAAAACCTATAAGACAGAGGGTGACCTCCGGGGCCTGCCCACGGCCCTGGTCTACAGCACCAGGGTCGTGCGCCCCTTGACGCCGGTCTACGAGTTGATGAAGGAGCCGGGAGTCACCGATGAGCGCCTGCGTGCCGCTGTGGACTACCTCTTCGAGGCCCTTACCTTCCGTCCGCCCACTGCGGCGGAGTCGGGAGACTACCTGCAGGTCGTCAAGAATTCGATCGGCAAGCTTGGCAAGGAGAAGGGTGTTTTCATGGGACTCTCTTCTGTCTTTCTTGACCGTGATGCGCTGTTTCGGCCCGAGCTGGTTGAAAACGGAAAACCCGACAGGCACGGTCGAGTCATGCTCAAGGACTGGGAGCTGGGGCTGGCGGTTAATCACGCCCTGCGCTACATCCGGCCCGATGGGCCGCTTCGCAAGGCGATTCTGGAAGGCCGTATGAAGATCAGGGCCGATGTGAAACGTGAAGTCGAGCGCATCCTGGCCGACGACAGCATCCGCAAGCCGCGTATCCTGCGATTCTTCCGTGAATACTTCGATTACGATCTCGGTGGCTACATCTGCAAAGACTCCAAGGCACTGGCAAATACAGGCGCGCCTTCCAGGGGGCAGAGCTACTACCGTGCAATGTTCGATGCAACGGCGAGCACCGACCGCCTGGTAGAGCTGATTCTCAATAAAGACAAGGATGTGCTCAGGCAGTTGCTGACCACCGACAAGGTTGTCGCAACCCGGAATGACAGCACCTACTTTGGCTGGAGAAGGAGCAAGGAAGAGAGAAACGCCGCGGTGGCCGTGGAGAAAAAGGCACTTGAGGAGAATGCAAAGCAGAACGAGTCCGTGTTGAGAGCCCTTGAGAAAGAGATTGCCGGGCTTGAGGCCAGCTTGAAGAGCAAGCGCCGGGACAAGGAGATCAAGGGGTCTCTGCGGGAGAAAAAGAAGACACTGGCAGGGATCAAGAAGAAGATCTCAGCGGCCAGGAAGAGCCGAGATGGCGACAAGGTTGAGCCGGCAAAGCTCGCAGGGCCGAAGATCTACGCTCGTGTGAGCCGGCGCAGTTTCGGTGGAGGGTCCATGAAACCGGATCGCATCCTGGCTATCGCACCCGAAGGCCAGCGCCTGGGCATCCTGACTCATCCCAGCTGGCTTGTCTCACACTCCGATGCAATGGACAATCATGCCGTTCTGCGGGGGCGGTGGATTCGCGAAAAACTGCTGGGTGGCGGG
>JAYGDV010000072.1:0-3249 GCA_046582735.1 Planctomycetota bacterium | reverse complement strand
ATGGGGAACCCAGTTCGGCAAACAGATCGTCGGTCTCAAGCACTGGGGTGAGGAAAGGACCTCGAAGATCTCGATGCCCTCAACGCCCTCTACGTCAGGTACCACGAGGAGGAGGAGAAAAACCCCGAACTGGCCGATGAGGCGCGCGACTGGTTTCGCCGCCAGGAAGAAGGAGACCCCGAAGCTCTCGCCCTCTGGAAAAAGATCCGCCAGACAAGCCTGGATTACTTCCAGGCGATCTATGAGCGGCTCTCGATCCGGTTCGACCACTACACGGGAGAATCATTCTTCAACGACAAGATGGGTGCCGTTGTCGACCGTGCTGATTCGCTCGGCCTGACCTCGGTTTCCGATGGAGCCCTCGTGATCGACCTCGAGTCCCATGGCATCGAAACCCCTGCGCTGCTGCGCAAGGCAGATGGAGCCACCCTCTACATGACCCGCGACCTGGCCGCCGCCTACCACCGCCACGAAACCTACAAATTCGAGAAGCTTCTCTACGTTGTGGGAACGGCGCAGTCCCTTCACTTCCACCAGCTCTTCAAGGTGCTCGAGCTGATGGAGGAGCCCTGGGCGAAGGATTGTGTCCACGTCAACTTCGGCCTCGTCCTGGGAATGTCGAGCCGAAAGGGCAATGTCATCTACCTCGAAGAGCTCCTTGATGAGGCTCGCAACCGGGCGCAGGAATACATGAGCTCCAATGTGGACAAGCGTCCCGACCTCGAAGACGAAGAGGCCGTCGCGGAGGCTGTCGGCATCGCCGCTATCTTCTTCAGTGATCTCAGCAAGCAGCGGATCAAGGACTACAACTTTTCCTGGGAGAGGGCCATCTCCTTCGAGGGAGACACCGGCCCTTACCTGATGAATGCCCATGCACGCATAGCGGGGATCATCCGCAAATGCGGTGTCGACCTTGATCCCGGATCAGATGTCACCCTCCTGCAGGAACAATCAGCTCACGACCTCGTCTCCCTCGTCTCGCGGTATACCGATGCACTCAGGGAGGCCGCGAAAAACTTTGAGCCCTCAATCCTGGCCGCCTACCTCCTTGACCTCGCCCGGGCGCTTCATTCCGGTTACAAAGAGCTGCGCGTCAAGGACGAGGAAGAAAAACTCGCCGGGGCACGCCTGCTGTTGCTGGCGGTGGTGAAAAACGTTCTCGCCAGCGGGATGAGGATTCTCGGGATCAAGCCACTGGAGAAGATGTAGGCGCACCGACGTCGATGCTTTACTCACCAGGGCCCCAAAGCTACAATCCGGTCTGGCCGACAACCGGAAGCCTGGAAAATAAAAGACCGCGATTACCCACATGAAAGTTACCGTTGCAAAAGCCCTGGGAACCTGTTTCGGAGTGCAGGACGCCATCGACCTGGCGATGGACGACGCATATCGTGACAAGCTCACCATCATCGGGCAGCTGGTCCACAATCCGCAGGTGGTCGAGGACCTGCGGATCCGCGGCGTTAACATCGTCGACAAGCTCGATGAAACCATCTCGACTGCGAACGTCATGATCACCGCCCACGGCGCCCCCGAGTCCTTACACGAGGACGCCCGCAAAATGGGCTACAACGTTATCGATGCCAGCTGTCCGCTGGTGCTGCGCGTCCACAAGGCCATTGCCGGTTTTGTTCGAGATGGCTATCACCCGGTGGTGGTCGGCCAGGCCTCCCATGTCGAGGTCAAGGGGATCATCGGCGACCTCAAGGACTACACCATCATCGCCAACGAGGATGAGATCTCCAACCTGGCACCGCACAAGAAGATCGGCATCGTCTCCCAGACCACCCAGCAGATCCAGCACGTCAGGAATCTCATCGACAGGATCCGCGCCTCCTATCCCGATATGGAGGTTCGCTTCGAGGACACCGTCTGCCAGCCGACCAAGGACCGGCAGGTCGCCGCGCGCGAGCTCACCCGCGAGGTGGATCTGATGATCGTTCTCGGGGGCTACAACTCCTCAAACACCAAGAAGCTGAAGATGGTATGTGACGAGTCCGGCGTAGAGGCCTTTCACATCGAGCGCGCCAGCCAGCTGAAGCCCGAGATGTTCGAAGGCCGGGAACATGTCGGCATTACCGCCGGCACCTCGACACCCAGGGAGGTTATCGAGGAGGTCTACCTCGCCATCCTGAGCATGCCGGGAGTTATCGTCTCTGAGGCATCGGGAATGCCGCCGAAGGAAAAATACCTTCACTGAATAAGGAGCATTTCAGATGCGGAAGCTTCCTGCTATCGAATCTGATTACCTTCTTCGACTCGACAAGCTTCCAGGCTACGGCGAAAAGCTGGTTCGCTGGGAGGAGGTCTTTGAGCAGTCAAGGCCGCTTCGCATCGAGGTGGGAGTCGGAAACTCCCCCTTCCTCATCGAGGTCGCCGGCAGGGAACCTGGCTACAACTACCTCGGTCTCGAATACTCCCACAAGCGAGTGGTAAAATTCCTCAAGAAGGTGGAGATGGCTGGCTTCAAAAATATCCGTATGCTTCACCTCAACTCCGACCTCCTCTTCGGTCATTACATCGCCCCGGCAAGCATCGAACACCTCTTCGTCAACTTCCCCGATCCCTGGCCAAAACGGCGTCACGGCAAGAAGAGGTTCATTGCCAGGGGCCGCCTCGAGGCGGCCGCAAAACTGCTCGCCCCCGGCGGCGGCTTCTCGCTGCGAACAGACGCAAGAGATTACGCCCTCGAGGCGCGTGACAATCTCGAGGCGAACGAAGATCTCGAGAACCGCTTCCCGGGCGCTGAGTGGGCCCCGGAACCTCTCTATCCATTTGAGACACCCTACGAAATCAAGTTCAAGGCACAGGGTCTGCGGATCTATTATTTCGAATACCGAAAGCGCCCGGATGCCGCAAAGACCTGAGGTCGCTGCAACTGCCATGAGTGAAACACAGAATCCCAACCTGCCCGCAGCGCCCCCGGGCCCCGAGCTGAAGAAAAAGGTCTCGCGGCTCCCAGCCTCGCCGGGAGTCTACATCATGAAGGATGCCCGCAGCA
Source organism: Planctomycetota bacterium (assembly GCA_046582735.1). Classification (GTDB taxonomy): domain Bacteria; phylum Planctomycetota; class UBA8108; order UBA8108; family UBA8108; genus UBA8108. The sequence continues at coordinate 248 of JAYGDV010000072.1, read as the reverse complement.
GGATCCTCTACATCGGCAAGGCGGTCAACCTGCGCAACCGGGTGCGCTCCTACTTCGGCAAGTCCAATGATGGCAGGCCCTTCATACGCCTGCTGCTCAAACGAATCGATGACCTCGACTGCATCCTCACCGAGACCGAGGAAGAGGCCCTGATCCTCGAAAACAACCTCATCAAGAAGCACCGGCCGCTCTATAACGTCAGGCTCAAGGACGACAAGACCTATGTCAGCATCAAGGTAACCCTCAGC
>JAYGDV010000527.1:0-11924 GCA_046582735.1 Planctomycetota bacterium | reverse complement strand
CCGAGGATGCCAGCTTGTCGAGGTTGGGAGTCTCGATCTCACCTCCGTAGCAACCGAGATCGGAAAAGCCCATGTCATCGACCATCACCAGGACGATATTGGGGCGCTCATCCGCAGCGCTCAATACACAGCCACAGAGCAGAACGAAAAGGCCCGCAACTGCCAACCACCTGGAACCGGACCGGATATCCTGGTTTTTCTTCATAGGTCTCTTTCCTGTCTCCTGCCTCGCCCTGAACGGGCCGGGCCTGTTCTCTATGGCTCCCTGTAAATGCCTTACCTGGGTTTCGCCCTTGCCAGCGGCTTTGGGAACGGGTCACCGGTCGACTTACCTACCTCTTTGAGTTTTTCCAGGAGCTCCCCCCGCACCTTCTTTAGGGAGGGTCCCGTTGCGAGGTTCTTCAATTCGTAGGGATCTTTCTCCAGGTCAACCAGCAAACGCACCTTCAGCCGGGAATCAACCGCCAGCTTGTACCTCGGGGTTACCAAGGTCCGCCAGGCTGATGAGACAACGCGTCCACCGGCATTGCGCGTGTCAGCTGCAGGCCGTCCCCCCACCTGCTGCATCTTCCCCTCGAGGTAGACCCAGGGCACCTCCTGTTTTCCACCGCCTACCGCGATCGACAGGTCCCGCCCCACCATGCTTTCGGGAACGGGGATCCCTGCCATGGAAAGAAGCGTCGGCGCGAAATCGATCTGCGAAGCGAGCACCTGGCTCACCAGGCCCTTCCTGACCCCCGGGCCGTGAAGAAGCAGCGGAATGCCAGCCGACTCCTCCTCGGGGTGGCCCTTGTGCTGCAATCCGTGGGAGCCGTGAGAATCCCCATGATCCGAGGTAAAGAAGATGATGGTGTTCTCGAGGAGTCCCGCGCCTTTCATGAATTTCACCAGGCGGCCGACCTCGTGGTCGAGCATCTCGATCAGGCCATAGTAGCCGCAGAGTCCCTTCGCATACCGCTGCCGTATTTTCTCGCTGACGTTGGGCCTCCACTTGAGATCGCTCGACTTGTAGTGGTCGAAAGGAGCTGGAGGCACGTAGGGAGAATGGGGAGTTCCGTAGGAGAGAAAGAGAAGGAAGGGTTTCTCCCTGTTTCTCTTCATATAGCCGATCGCCAGGTCGGTCTGGTAGATCGACTCGAACTCCTTGGGCTTGATGAGCTTTCCGTCATCAGTGAAATAGCGCGCGCCGGCCAGTTTCTTCGACTGGTAGTACCAGTGGCCCCGGTTAAAGCCCTCAAAAAACTGGTAGCCCTGGCGCCGGCCCGGCTTGACGAAACCGGGCTTGGGCGCCCCATCGAGATGCCATTTGCCGATATAGCCAGTAGAGTAGCCCGCCCTCGAAAAACAATGCGCCAGGCTGTCCCTGGTCTCGGGCAGGTAGATGCTATTGTTGATAACGCCTGTCTGGTGGGGGTAGCGGCCGGTCTGGAAGGCCGCCTTGGCTGGTGAACAAACGGGGTTGGTTGCATAACACCTCTGGAAATTAGCCCCACCAGCGGCCAGGCGGTCGAGATGGGGTGTCCGGGCATTCTGGTCACCATTGCAGCCGAGGGCCTGTGCTCTCCACTGGTCTGTAAAGATGATCAGTACATTGGGTTTTCCCTCTGCAGCCTGGAGCACTTCCGGCATTGCAGCAGCAGAGAACAGGCAGGCAGCAGCAATCCAGATCCAAATCGGTTTCATTGTTTTTCTTCCAGGGCCAGGTAGTGTCATCAACCCTCTCCTTTTTTCTTCTGCTTCTGTGCCTTCCTCTTCTGCCTGTCCTTTTTCTTCGGAACAGCTGCCTTCTTCGCCTTCCCGCCCCCTGCCTTGTAGCCCTCGAAAGGCCCCCCGGCATTCGGTGGCAGCGAGGCCAGGACCTTTGCCAGCCGCTTGCGAGCCTCCACGACCGCCGGCTCCTTGCTTTCCCGTAAATCGTTCTTTTCCAGGCCGTCCTTGCTGATATTCCAGAATGCCCCACTGGAGTCCAGCTTGAAGTGCTTGTCCCGAATCGTTCTGCGATCCTCGATCTGGGCGAAGATCCACTCCCGCTTACCCCCCGGGGACTTATCTCCGCGCAGGGAAGATACAAAGGAGCGCCCATCCAGCTTCACCCCCGCAGGAAGAGCCGCCCCCGCCAGGTCGGCGAAGGTAGGAAACATATCGGTAAAATCGATGAGATCATCGCATACCGCCCCACCCTTGCTGAACATCGGCGCCCGCACCAGGAAGGGCATATGAACACCCCAGTCATTGGTCCGGCCTTTGCCCTTGGGGTAGGGTTTGCCATTGAGCGTTCCGGATGCGGATGATCCATTATCCCCGGTGAAGATGATGATCGTTCGATCGGAGATACCCAGCTCGTCGACGGCATCGACCAGCTTCCCCACCAGGTGGTCCATGTAGGTCACCATACCCGCATAGAGAGCGGTCTTATCCCTGGGGGCCTTCTCGCGGTTCAGAGGCGTGGGAAGAAAAGGACCATGAACCAGCATCATCGGGTAGTAAGCGAGGAAAGGACGGTCCTTGTTACGCCGGATGAAATCGATCAGGAATTTATTGACCGTTTCCGAGCCGTGCTTGTGAACTTCGCGCTTGCCGTTGGTCATGATGTAGCCATCCCAGTAGCGCTTGCTGCTTGGCGGGGCATTGCCGGTTTCGTACCCGGTCCAGACGCAGTGCTCATCAAAACCGTGGCGCTCCAGGGCATCCGGCTGCTTCCTGAAATCGTTGATCTGCCACTTGCCTCCGACCGCGGTGGCATAACCGGCTTTTTTCACCACCCGTGCAAAGGAGGTGAATTTCTCCCAGTCAAAGCCCTTGCCGCCCCAGCGCGGAACATCATGATGACGAACCCAGCCGGTTCGAAACGGATACTGCCCGGTAAGCAATTCCATCCTGGTCGGGGTGCAGATCGGGGCACACCAGCAGTTCTCGAAACGAATCCCCCCGGCCGCGAGGCGGTCTACATTCGGAGTCGGATGCGAGGCTCCGTAACTGGAGATCCAGTCGCGCCCCATATCGTCAACCATGATAAATATGATATTGGGTTTTGTTTCAGCGGATAACGGAACTGAAGAACCGAAGAAGGCCGCGAGGGCCAGGAGAACGTAGCTGTAAACCCGCATCAAAAAGCTCCTTAAATCGCCTATTCCAACCATCAATATATTGCATCGTAAGACCTCATCTACACAGCCAATCTTGATTTTTCCCGGCCTCCCGGCTGCAGCTTGAACTTCTCGCGGCCGGACAAAACAGGAACCGGAAAAAACCGTTGTCTCCAAATGCCTTGAAATCTCCTTGAGTCGTTGCCGCGAGATTTCTGACGAGTTAAGATGCCGGGCAGTGGGGAGAAATCTCCGCGCTTTCGGTCGGTAACATCTCACGCAACAGGGAAATATCGAAAAGATGATGAACACCAGGTTCCCACCCCAAAGCCCCGTTGGTTTGACCCTCCTGTTATTCCTGCCGCTGCTGGCACTTACCCTTCTCAGCCTCTTGCAGCCGCTGCAGGCCAACGGCGAAGAGACCTCCCCTCAAGAGGTCAGCTTCAACCGCGATATCCGTCCGATCCTCGCGGCTAATTGCTTCCTGTGCCACGGGCCGGACAAAAAAGCCAGGAAGGCGAGGCTCCGCTTCGACGAGGAGAAGAGCATCATCAAGGCCTTCCGGGAGAAAGATCTCGCCGACAGCAAAGCATGGAAACGCATCAACTCAAAAGATGAAGAGAAGATCATGCCGCCGCCGGACTCTCACAAAAAACTTACAGCCAAAGAAATCTCCAAGATTGGCGCCTGGATCAAGGGCGGCGCAACCTGGCAGGGCCACTGGGCATATATCACACCGAAGAAAGCCGGGCTTCCGGCAGTGAAGAACAAGGCCTGGCCGAAGAGCCCAATCGACCACTTTGTGCTCGCCAGCCTGGAAAGAAACAAGATCAAGCCCTCCAGCGAGGCGGAAAAAGAGATGCTGATCCGCCGGGTCAGCCTCGACCTCAGGGGACTTCCCCCTTCCATCAGGGAAATCGACGCGTTCCTCGGCGATAAGAGTCCCCGGGCCTACGAAACCATGGTTGACCGCATGTTCGATTCTCCCCACTACGGCGAACGCATGGCGCTGGCCTGGATGGACGCTGCGCGCTATGGAGACTCGAGCGTGTTTCACGCAGATGGCCCCCGTGACATGTGGCCGTGGAGGGACTGGGTCATCCGTTCCTATAACGCCAACAAGCCATTTGACCAGTTCTCGATCGAGCAACTGGCCGGGGATCTCATCCCTGGATCCACCGTCGAACAGAAAATCGCCACCGGCTTCAACCGCAACAACGCGACAACAGACGAGGGTGGAGCGATTGCCGAGGAATTCAGGGTCGAATACGCTGTGGACCGCGTCATGACGACCTCCCTGGTATGGCTCGGGCTCTCGCTGCAATGCGCCCAATGCCACGAGCACAAGTATGAGCCGATCTCCCAGGAGGACTACTACCGCTTCTTCGCCTACTTCAACCAGGCCTCCGACCCCGGCATGCAGAGCCGGGGAGGGAACCAGTCCCCCGTCGTGAACGTTCCCAATTTCGCCCGGGCCGCCCTGATGAAAAAAGAGCAGGCGGCCCTGAAAGAGGCTGAAGCGAAGCTCGGCGCCAGGGCAAAAGCTGCCGAGCTCGCCTTCCTGGCCTGGGTCAGCAAAGCCGAGAAGACCTCCAAGTCAGGTCCTACTGAACCCCCGGGAATGATCCATTACTTTTCCCTCGACGAGGGACAGGGCAAAGCCATCTCCGACTCGATTGACGCCAAGCGCAAGGGCACCGTGAAGGGGAAGGAGCTGTGGGTGGACGGCAAATTCGGCAAGGCCTTCAGGACAGACGGAAGAAACTACATCGAGCTTGGCGACCGTGCCAACTTTGACAGGACCGACGCGTTCTCCTACGGAGCATGGATCAAGCCGGCCGGCAATGGAGCTCCCCTGGCAAAGATGAATGATGGCAACAAGTACCGCGGCTGGGATCTCTACCTCCAGAACGGCAATGTCGGCATGCACCTGATCAGCTCCTGGCCCAACGATGCGTTGAAGGTCATGAGCAATGGGAAAGTGCCGAACGGAAAGTGGAGCCATGTCTTTGTCACCCACGATGGCTCAGGCACCCCGGCAGGAGTGAAGGTCTATATCAACGGCAAGAGCCAGGGGCTCAAGACCGAGCAAGGCAACCTCAGGAGCACCACCCGCAGCAAAGCCACCCTGAAGATCGGCAGACGCCAGCCGGGCTCTCCCTACAAGGGGCAGATTGACGATGTGCGGATCTATGACCGGGAACTGAACGGTACCGAGGTCGCGGTGCTGAGCGGCAGCGATCCACTCGCACCGATCCTCGCCATCCCCGCCGGCAAGAGAAAACCCGGGCAGGTCGATGTGTTGAGGAAACATTTCCTCTCATCCATCGACAAGGAATATATCGCCATTGCAAGGGATGCCGCGAAGTGGAAGGCAAAAATCAGCGAAGCCTCCAAACCGCAGGGCAATGTCATGGTGATGAAGGATGTCAGCAAGCCGCGTAAAACCTACGTGCTCATGCGCGGCAACTACGCATCTCCTGAAAAAGACAAGCCGCTTGAGCCCGGCACGCCCGCTGTCCTGCCCGCGCTGGCAAAGGACAGTCCTCCAAACCGCCTGGGGCTTGCGCGCTGGCTCTTCCAGCCCGAGCACCCCCTCACCGCAAGGGTCGCAGTGAATCGTTACTGGTATATGCTCTTCGGCACCGGGATCGTCAAGACGATTGAAGAGTTCGGCTCGCAGGGAGACTGGCCCAGCAACCTGCAATTACTTGACTGGCTGGCGGTTGATTTCCGCAAGAGCGGCTGGGACGTAAAACGAATGCTCAAGCAGATGATCATGTCCTCGGCCTACAGGCAGAACGCACAGGTTTCCGAGGCCCTGCTTAAGCTCGATCCCGAGAACCGGTTGCTCGCACGGGGCCCCCGCTTCCGCCTGCAGGCCGAGTTCATCCGCGACACAATCCTCGCAGCCTCCGGGCTCCTGGTCACTGATATCGGCGGCAAGGGAGTCAAGCCTTACCAGCCACCGGGGCTCTGGAACGAGTTAAGCCTCGGCGGAAACGTGCGCTTTGTACAGGACCACGGAGAGAAACTTTACCGCCGCGGCATGTATACCTACTGGAAACGTTCCGCTCCCGCTCCCAGCCTGACCATCTTTGACACCCCGACGCGTGAAAAATGCGTGCTCAGGCGTTCACGCACCAACACCCCGTTGCAGGCTCTCGTGCTTCTCAACGATCCGCAATACATCGAGGCGGCACGAACCCTTGCGCAGAAGGTCGCGCTCGAAGCCGGTGATTCACTCGCAGCCCGCATCGTGCTGGCCTACCGCCTGGCAACCGCGCACCGGCCTTCATTCAAGACTCTCAAAATTCTCAAGGCCGCCTATGAAGAAGAGCTGGCCATCTTCCGGAAGGACCCCGCCCGGGCCGCGAAACTGCTTAAGGTCGGCGAATCGAAACGAGATGAAACAATCGATGCGGCTGAGCATGCCGCCCTGACGATCATAACCAGCATGATCCTGAACCTTGACGCCACTGTTACGAAAGGTTGACCCATGAATCCTCTTGAACAATACCAGCTTGAATTGACCCGGCGGCAGATGCTCTCCCAGAGCTCTAAATTCATCGGCGCTGCTGCACTGACCTCGCTTCTCACCCAGGACGGGGCGCTGGCAGGCGATGCGATCCCCGGTGGAGGCGGCACACGTGGAATCCCCGGTCTTCCCCACTTCGCCCCCAAGGCCAAGAGGGTCATCTATCTCTTCATGGCAGGTGGCCCATCGCATATAGATACCTTCGACTACCATCCCGAACTCCGGAAGTACCACGGCAAGGAACTCCCCGCGTCGATCCGAAAGGGGCAGAGACTCTCGACCATGACCTCCGGGCAGAAATCATTCCCCTGTGTTGCGCCCATGTTTGAATTCAAACGCCACGGCAAACACGGAACCTGGGTATCCGAGATTCTTCCAAAGGTAGCCGGCATCGTTGATGACATCACGATTATCAAGTCCCTCCACACCGAAGCGATCAATCATGATCCGGCAATCACCTTTATCAATACCGGAGTCCAGCAACCCGGCAAGGCATCCCTGGGATCCTGGATCAGCTACGGACTCGGCAGTCCCAACCAGGATCTGCCCGCCTACGTCGTCATGATCTCAAGGGGACCGGGGCAGAAACAGGGCCTCTACTCCCGCCTCTGGGGAAGCGGCTTCCTGCCCTCAAAACACCAGGGCGTCAAGATGCGCTCAAGCTCCGACCCCGTGCTTTATCTCAAGGATCCCGCCGGAATCGACCGCAATATGCGCCGCCGTATGCTCGACCGCCTGGCTGAAATCAACGAGGAGCAATTCGGCCAGTTCGGAGACCCGGAAACCCGCACCCGCATTGCCCAGTACGAGCTGGCCTTCCGGATGCAGGCCTCGGTCCCCGGCCTGATGGACCTTTCTGACGAGCCTGAGGATACCTACAAGCTGTATGGGCCAGATTCGAAAAAGCCCGGTACCTTCGCCCGTAACTGCGTGCTCGCACGCCGTATGGCCGAACGTGGCGTCCCGTTTATCCAGCTCTTCCAGCGCGGCTGGGACCAGCACGGCTCTCTTCCGAAATTGCTCCGCGGACAGTGCAACAGTATCGACCACGCGGCTGCGGGCCTCGTCCAGGACCTGAAGCAGAGGGGCATGCTTGACGATACCCTTGTCATCTGGGGTGGCGAGTTCGGACGGACCGTCTATTCGCAGGGTAAGCTGACCAAGAATAACCACGGACGTGATCATCACCCCCGTTGCTTCACCATGTGGATGGCAGGCGCGGGGATAAAAAAAGGTTTCGAATACGGCAAGACGGATGATCATTGCTACAACATCATCGAAAATCCGCAGCCGGTCAGGAACCTCAACGCCACGATCCTTCACCTGCTGGGAATCGACCACAACCGGTTCACCTACCGCCACCAGGGACTCGACCAGAAAATTACGGGGGTCGAAGAATCCCACGTCATCAAGGACATCCTCGCCTGAAGTCCACCCTGCTGAACTCCTGCCGGTTACCGGGCTCTCGTTGTGACAAGTGGTTACAAGATGGCGCTGGATCTGCAGAGGGCGGGGATGGATAGTAGGCCGGAAATCGAGTCCCTGCGCCCGTCACCGGGCTGGTTCATCAAATAAGGTTACTGAAGCGACATGTTGCTTTCCCGTCGACTGTTCATTTATTTGCTGGTCATCCCCGCCGCCCTCCTTCGAGCACCCTGCGGGCACTGCCAGGGAAGCAGGCTTCCGAGCATTGGTGAGGTCCGTAAAGAGCTCCTGTCGAAATACGATGTGAACGAAGATGGCTGGCTCAATGCACAGGAGCGTGAGGAGGTTCGCAAAGGAAGGGAGCTGCGATCCCGTTCTTCCTTTCGCCGGCGGGGCAGAAGAGGCGGACGCTGGCAGCAGGAGGGAAACCCTTCCCCGCCGAAAGAGTCCTCCATCTCTCCCTCCACTTCACGCGAACAATGGCAGGCTGTGGTCAACGCCTTCGATAAAAACAAGAACGGCGCCATCGACGGAGAAGAAATCAACCGGCTCTACGAGGCGATCGACGCCGGGCTGGTCGGGGACCTCCCCCTCACCCGCCTTCGCTCAACCCTCCTGCGGGATTCCAAAACACGCCGGGCGGGAAGAACCAACCTGCAGAACTATGACCTGGATTACGACGACAGGTTGAGTGCAGGAGAGCTCGATGCCTTTCGCAAAGCCCGGGCTGCGGGAGAGCCTCCCCCTGAGCGCCCTGAAAGAGAAGAACAGGAAGACGCCCAGGAGGAAACCAACGACAAGCCCCTTGAGGGTGCAATTCCCGAGCGCGCCCCCAGGGTTGTCTTCAGTCATCCACATGGCTTCCAGGATGAGTCTTTCGAGCTCGAGCTCACCACCCCGCTGAAGGGGGCGGTGATCCGCTACACTCTCGACTGTTCAGACCCGGATGAGTCAAGCTCAGCTGTTTTCAAAGACACCCTCGAGATTGACCGGTCGACGGTGGTGCGAGCCCGGGCTTTTGCCGAGGGATACGCCACCAGCTTCACTGAAACCCGCACCTATCTTTTCCTCGGCGATGTGGTCTCTCAATCAACCGATGGCCTGCCACCCCCGGGTGGCTACTACAGGTGGGGACGTAACCGGGTTGATTACGGAATGGATTCCGCGGTAACCCTGGACCCGGTCTACCGCAAAACCATCATCTCTGATCTTAAGGCGATTCCCTCCGTCTCCCTCGTTGTTGATCCGCAGGGGCTCTTCAGCTCAGAAACTGGAATCTATTCAAACGCGACCTGGCAGGGTCGTGAAAACGAGCGCCCAGGCACCTTCGAGCTGCTACCGACAGAGGGAGTCCCCGGCTTTGATATCAACTGTGGTGTCCGGATCCGGGGAGGGTTCAGCCGTACAGCAGAGAACCCAAAGCATGCCTTCAGGATCTTTTTCCGCAAGCTCTACGGCAAAGGCAAGCTGAAGTACCCATTCTTCGGGCCCGCTGCCAGCCAGGAATTCGACAATGTCGATATGCGCTGCTCGCAGAATTACTCCTGGAACATGGGCGGCGACAGCAAGGGACTCTTCCTGCGGGACCAGTTCAGCCGCGACCTCCAGCTGGCCCTGGGAAGACCGGCCGCCCGGGGTGATTACTACCACCTCTATCTCAACGGACAGTACTGGGGCCTCTACAATTCCTGCGAAAGGCCGGAGGCTTCCTTTGCCGCCAGCTATTTCGGGGGAGCAAAAGAAGATTATGACGTGGTCAAGGTCGACAGCGGGAGAGGACAATCCTATACCATCACGGCGACGGATGGCGATCTCGAGGCCTGGCGACGCCTGCATGAACTCGCAGGTGCCGGGCTTGAGGACAATGCCGCCTACCAGCGCATCCAGGGCAGAAACCCGGATGGGACTGCAAATGCTGAATACGAGAACCTGCTTGATGTAGAGGGTCTGGTTGACTACATGCTGATCATCCTCTACGGCGGAAACCTCGATGCACCCATCTCCCGGTTCGCTGGAAATCGTATCGGCAACAACTGGCACGGAATCAGAAGCAGAAACGGCGCCCACGGATTCCGCTTCTTCATCTGGGATGCCGAACACACCCTCCTGGATGTCCTTGAAGACAGGACGGGACCTTTCACCGCGGGCGAAGACTTTGAACGCAGCAACCCCCAGTGGCTCTGGCAACAATGCCTCGCAAACGCCGAGTTCAGACGCCTGGTTGCTGACCGTGCGCACAGCCTGCTCTCCCCCGGCGGAATCCTGAGTCCGCAGAAAACACGTGTGACCTTCCTCGGCAGGATGAAGCAGATCGAGCAGGCGGTGGTTGGAGAATCAGCGCGCTGGGGTGACCTCGGCAACAGGCGAAGGGGCTTCCTGGGCATCTTCGGAGGTGGAAATACAGGCGCCCGGACTCGGGATGAAGACTGGCGGAAGGAAGCCAACCGCATCCTGAACGATTACCTGCCCCTTCGAAGTGGAGTCGTCCTATCGCAGCTCTGGCGCCAGGGACTGATGCCTGACATAAGCCCCCCACGCTACAGCCTCTCCCCGGATGGACAGCTGGAGCTCTCCGCGCCTCGCGGGCGAATCTATTACTGTCTCGGGGGAAAAGATCCCCGGGGGGACGAAGATGAACTGAGTCCCTCCGCCAGGCCCTACGACTCTCCGCTCGACACGAAAGAGAACCTGTCGATCAGGATGCGGGTGCGCTACAAGGGAGAATGGAGTGTCCTTGTAGAGGTCTCGCAGAATTCTACAGCCCGTTAAGCCGGCCTGGGGCCACCTTCCGGAGGTTCGCCCCCCCATCCAGGGCTTCAAGGGAACGCCCCGAGCAACCGAACTCAGCTGCCCTGACACCTGCCTTGAAATCGTAACGAACCTCCGCTCTCGACACCTGAAGCCCCTGCCACAGGGGAAAAAACCATGGCGGCAAAGCCCTTCAGCCTTACCGCCATGGTTTCATTCAGCTCAGAACGCAACCTCGAGACCCTGCAGAAACTCAGAGGGTCCAGGGCTTGCGGTAATCGACAGTCTTGAGAAGCTTCTCAGCAGCTGCATCGCCGACGATCTTCTCGTTCTCGGGATCCCACTTCAGCTTCTTGCCACCAAGAGCCTGGCTCAGAAGACCGAGGTGACCCGGAGTGATCGAGCGATGTCCCGTCTCCGCCGGGCAGATACACTCCTTGCTGGTCTTACAGCCATCGAGGAAGTTTCGATGGTGCTCAGGCGAATTGTAGACCTTCTTCGGTCCGGCATTGAAGCCGCCCTTGGTCCACTCGGGATTCGATGCCTGGAAGCGACCGCGCTTGACATAGATCCAGCTGCCGTCTTCACCATACCACTTGGCTCCCTGGGCGTTTGCCTCGTTGGAGGTGATGGTCGAGGTGACGCCATTGGCGTACTTGCAGCTGATCTTGTAGTGATAGGCTGCGTTGAAGACATCCAGCTTTCCGGGATACTTGAATCCGGAAGCCTGGACCTCTACAGGGCCACTCTTGTCCATTCCCATGCCCCAATGGGCAATGTCATTGTGATGTCCAATCCAGTCCATCAGCTGGCCGCCACCGAAGTTGAGATGCCAGCGCCAGTGGAAATGAAAGCGCGCCGGGATAAACGGCACAAACTCCGAGGGCCCAACCCAGAAGTTATAGTCAACGTGGGCGGGAGGCTTCACCGGATCTTTCGGCGCCGCGGGAGGATTCCTGTTTCCCTGGGGAAGTCCGACCTCAACCTTCTTGAGCTTACCGAGCACTCCATTCTGCACGAGCTCGGCCGCACGCCGGAAATTACCCGAGGAGCGCTGCTGGCTGCCGACCTGGAAGATCACATCGTTCTTCTTGACCGCCGCCACGACCGCCTGTCCCTCCGCGAAG
>JAYGDV010000552.1:0-1592 GCA_046582735.1 Planctomycetota bacterium | reverse complement strand
CGCAAAGAGAACCAGGGCGCGTTCAACGGCTTCAGCCTGCGTTCAAGAACAACCGTGGCGAGTCCAGCCATAGAACAGCTCGGCAGCAGGCTGCTGGCTTCGTTGAAGAAATCAAAGGGGCTGACGGCACTGACACCCAGTCGTCTCGAGCGAATCCTGCTTGGCTACCCTGACAGTGTCCGCAGCAGGTTTGCGCCTGTCCTTGAAAAAATGGTAGAGAACGACAGCCAGAAAGCTGCCCGCATCCAGGGATTCCTGGCAAAGAAAGACGGAGCTGACGCCGAGAAGGGACGCGAGTTGTTCTTCGGTAAAAAAGCAGCCTGCTCAACCTGCCATAAGGTCGGTGAACGCGGCGGGGATATCGGGCCGAACCTGTCGCGCATCGGACAGATTCGCGGCTGGCGCGACCTGCTTGAATCGACCCTCTACCCCAGCTCAACCATCGTCAACAGCTACGAGACCTACACCGTTGTCACCCGCAGCGGAACCCCTCACACCGGAATCGTTCACCATGAAACCGCCGATACCGTGACCCTCAGGAATGCCCGGCTGGAGGAGATTTCCATCCCCCGGGCAGGCATTATCCGCATGGAGGCGACCCCGATCTCCCTGATGCCCCAGGGGCTTGACAAGAATATCGGGGATGAAGACTTCCCCCACATCATCGCCTTCCTCAAGAGCCTTCGCTAACCCGGCGGCCACCACTCAGGCGTAGAGCTGGATCGTGGGCTTGACGATGACCTCGGGGACCGATGCGCGCGCCGGCAGTTTGGCCACCGCCACCACCATGGCGGCTATATCCTCGGGCTGGAGAATGCGGGTCTTGTGTTCATCGCTGACCTTCTGGGGACGGTTGTCCAGTATGGGAGTATCCACCTCCCCCGGATAAACGTTGGTGATGCGGATCCCGTTGGCGCCTTCCTCGTAGCCGGCCCCGATTCCCAGTGCCCGCTGGGCGAACTTGGAGGCTCCATACGCGATCCCTCCGAGCGGAACGGGACGCTTGCCGGCGGTCGAGCAGATGTTGACGATCAGCCCATCCTGGCGCTTGCGCATGCCCGGCAGCACCGCGTGCATACAGTTAAACGGCCCCGTTGCGTTGACCGACATGACGCGGTCCCAGTCCTCCGGCGTGGTCTCCGCCATCGACCGCTCACGAACATTGATCCCCGCATTGATAACAATGATGTCAATCCCTCCCAGGGTCTCCTCGACCCAGGAAAAGAACCGGCCGGTACTTTCACGGTCAGCGACATCACAGGTCATGGACAGAACAGAGTTTTCTCCCGGATGCGCGGAGGCCGTCTCCTGCAGGGGCTCTTCACGCCGGCCGCAGATTACCACCCGGCTTCCCTCGGCCGCAAAGGCGAGGGCTACTCCCCGTCCAATCCCTGTCCCACCGCCGGTAACAACGACTCTCTTGTCTTTAAGCTCCACGTATCAACCCTCTCTGCTGGACAATGAACCGGGCTTTCCGCGAACGCGACTGCAAAGCAGTGCGCGCCGACAGATTCACCCTTCCTTTTCATAAGACCGGAAGCTGTAAGCATACTGGTTTTTCTCATCCGGCTCATGGGATTCTTCACGAACAA
>JAYGDV010000526.1:0-1757 GCA_046582735.1 Planctomycetota bacterium | reverse complement strand
GAGTTCACGAATACCTGCAAGGGCGCCCTCGAGGTCTTCGACGGGTGACTGGGGGTGGATTCCGGCGCTGGCAAAGAACCCCTCGCGGTCCCGCGCCATGTCGATTGCACTGGAGCTGGTCTCGACATCGATACCGATATTGATAATCGACCTGACCCCCGCCTCCTGAGCCCGCCGGATGACGGACTCCCGGTCTTCGTCGAATTGTTCAAGATATAGATGGGCGTGGGAATCGATCATGTCGCCTGCAGGGGGAGAAGGTTGCTCCCTTTATTCTCAGGGCTCGAGAACCCAGCCTTTTTCACTGTGATAACCGGCTTTTCCCATCGATCTTCGTAGCCCCCGCAGAAACGCCAGGGCACCCTCCTTATCCTTTCCGGGAGGGTTGAGAGCGTAGAGTCGTCGGTTCTCTTCCTCGGCAAAGAGAGCCCTCAGCGCACGCTGAAAGAGGAGGGCATCTCCGTGGTATTCCAGCGAGAGCACCAGCAGCTCACCCATGTTTTTTTTCGTTCCACGGCTGGCTGACCAGGCCAGGTAGAAAACGCGGGGCGCGATGCTTCCATCTGAATCGAGTGCTGCCATGTCAGTTTCGTCGAAGCTGTCGAGCTGCTCAAGGAGACTCGATACGAGGGCTGTTTTGTTTTTTGATTTTCCCAGCCTGGCGATCAGAACCCGCCGCGCTCTTTTCAGATCGGTTTCGGTTAAAACCCCGGTGTTGAGAAAGCCCGCGAGGGCCTGGTAGTGTTGCTCAAGGGGAATCCGGGGGCGTTTCATCTGGGCCAGGAGCGCTGCTGCGGCTTCTGCACGAAGAAATTTCACCAGCATTGGAGCAGTAGCACTTACAGCAATCTCATTCTCTCCCTTGTTACGCAGGTTGCAGGCAACTTGCAGCCTGCCGGCAGCACCGGGCAATTCACCCAGGGACAGATCGATAATCCAGTCACTTTGCGGATGCAGTTGGTAAACCCGCGGGGACAGACTGGTTCCGCTTCCCGGGGCAGGGGAGGGGACTCCTGCGTTTTCCCTGGCCAGCTGGAGGGTGGAGAGCAGGGCGGTTAGTTCTTCGCGCGCCTTTGCCGGAGCTTTCTGCAGGGAAGAGGCCATCGGTACGTGGGTAAGTGAGCTGCCGTTCTGGAAAAGACATCGGCGGGCGACAAAGGAGGTTGCGTCGGCTGACTCGGTTATGGAGCGGCTGCCGATTTTTCTGAAGTCAGCCTCCCCGGCAGGGTTTTCCTGCCCGGCCGCGGGGCGCTTACCTCCACCGCCGGGTGAGCCGCAGGAGGATAATACAGCCAGCAGCAGGGGTGCAGATGCCGCAAGCAGGTAGAGGAAGGAATTTCGTTTCTGTCGTTCAACCATGCGGCTTTTTTAGCCTTTCCTCCGGCTGGGTGATTCCCGTTCCCGAAATGTCAGATCGTGTTTTCTTCCTGCATGCGGATTCCTTCAGCCCTTGATCTCCGGAAGTAATCGATCATTTCCAGTTGTGCTGCGGAATTCTCGTCGAGGATGAAGGTGACATCGGCGTGCATCTGTAACGCACTGCCGGGCCAGAAACTGGAGATGGGTCCTTCGACGCTGGCCTTGACGGCTTCGGCTTTCTTCTCCCCGTAGGCCTGCAGGAGGATCTGTTTTGCGTCGAGGATGGTTCCGATTCCCAGCGTGCTTGCAACCTGTGGTTGCTGTGCCGGGTCCTCGTAGAACCGTGAGTTGTCACGGAGTGTCTTTTCGGTAAGGGTCTTGATGCGGGTCCTGGAGGC
>JAYGDV010000337.1:0-26435 GCA_046582735.1 Planctomycetota bacterium | reverse complement strand
GAGGATCATCTCTCCAACACCTCGAAGCAGATTCTCCTTTTCGCGGCCCTCGGTTTTGAGGTGCCGCGCTACGCACATATCTCGCTGATTCTCGCTCCCGGCGGCGGCAAGCTCTCCAAGCGCCACGGTGCCGTGTCGGTTACCGAATACCAGGAGAAGGGATACCTGCCCGAGGCGATGATCAATTTCCTCGCCCGCATGGGCTGGTCCTACGATGATAAGGAAGAGATCTTCTCGCTCGAGGACCTGGTGGAGAAGTTCTCGCTCGCCGGGGTTTCCAGCTCGGGCGCAGTCTACGACCTGAAAAAACTCGATCATCTCGGCGGTCACTACATGCGCCAGCGTTCGCTCGAAGACCTGGTTGAGATGTCACTGCCCTTCCTCTTGCGGTCCGAGCAGGTGCAGGTCGATCTCGAAGAGGTGATCAGTGACAGCGGTGGCCGCCAGCGGTTCGAGGCGATGATCGCGCTCGAGCAGGAACGCATCAGTCGCCTCGAGGAGCTGCCCGACAGGATCACCTACTACTTCGAAGATCCCGTTGAGCCGGATAAGGGCGCGCGCAAGGCGCTGAGAAAGAAAAGAGACTCGGTGGCGCTGGTTGAGCGTTACTGTGAAAGTCTGTCCGGGAAGTTCCCCGATGGTTGGGGAGTGGCCGACCACGAGGCGCTTGAGGAGCACGTCAAGGGCTTCCTCGAGAGCGAGGAGGCGGGGCTTGGAGATCTTGCCCAGCCTGTTCGCGCGGTGCTTACCGGGCGCAGTGCGACTCCCGGGTTGTTCGAGGTGATGGCGATTCTTGGTATGGAGACCTGCCTGCGGCGTCTCGGGAAGCTGCAGGAATGGGTCGACAAGGCGATCGCGTAAGAGTATCAATGGGCCTTTGCCAGGTCCCGGGAAGAAAAAAACCGTGAACGATACCCCAGAAGAAAACACTCCTCCGCTTGATTTCATCCGCCAGCGTGTCGCCGATGACGTAGCCGCAGGTAAGAATGACGGACGCGTGGTGACCCGCTTCCCCCCGGAACCAAATGGTTTCCTCCATCTCGGGCATTGCAAGGCCATCTGCCTGAATTTCGGGCTCGCCTCGGAGTACGAGGGGGGTGTCTGCCACCTGCGTTTTGACGACACCAACCCTGCCAGGGAGGATTCCGAGTACGTCGACTCCATTCTCGACGACGTGCGCTGGCTGGGCTGGGACTGGGGAGAGAACCTCTTCTACGCTTCCGACTATTTCGACCAGCTCTATGAGTACGCCCTGGTGCTGATCCGCAAGGGCAAGGCCTTCGTCTGTGACCTCGATCACAAGGAGATGGCGGCCCATCGCGGAACGGTCCAGGAGCCCGGCCGTGACAGCCCCCACAAGAGCCGTTCGGTGGAGGAGAACCTCGATCTCTTCGAGCGCATGCGTGCGGGGGAATTCGAGGAGGGCTCACGCACCCTGCGTGCCAATATCGACATGGCCTCGGATAACATGGTCATGCGCGACCCGGTGATCTACCGCATCATGAAGGTCGACCACCATCGAACCGGCGACAAGTGGTGCATCTACCCGATGTACGACTTCACCCACGGGCTCTCCGACTCGATCGAGAAGGTCACCCACTCTCTCTGCACCCTCGAGTTCGAGGTGCGCCGACCGCTCTACGACTGGTTTATCGATGAGGTGGGAGTCGAGTGCCATCCGCAGCAGATCGAGTTCGCCCGCATGAACCTCACCTATACCGTTATGAGCAAGCGCATGCTGCTCGAGCTGGTCGAGGGGGGACAGGTCGAGGGCTGGGACGACCCGCGCCTGCCGACGATCGGCGGACTGCGGCGGCGGGGTTACACTCCCGCGTCGATCCGCACCTTCTGCGAGCGGATCGGTATGGCCAGGCGCGACAACACCCAGGAGGTCGCTCTCCTCGAGCACGGTCTCCGCGATGAATTGAACCGTACCGCCGAGCGCCGCATGGGAGTGCTCAGGCCCCTGAAGGTAGTGATCGACAACTACCCCGAGGGCGAATCCGAAGAGCTCGACGCTATCAACAATCCCGAGGATGAGAGTGCCGGAAAGCGCAAGGTCCCCTTCAGCCGCGAGCTCTGGATCGAGCAGACCGACTTCATGGAAGACCCGCCGAGGAAATTCTTTCGCCTCGGCATCGGCCGCGAGGTCCGGCTCCGCTACGCCTACTACATTACCTGCGTCGATGTCGTCAAGGATGATGCGGGCGAGGTGGTCGAGGTTCACTGTACCTACGACCCCGAGACGAAGGGGGGCGACTCCCCCGATGGCCGCAAGGTAAAGGGCACGATCCACTGGGTCTCGGCGCAGCACGCCGTCGAGGCAGAGGTGCGGGTCTACGACCATCTCTTCATGGTTGAAGATCCCCTGCAGACCGATGAGGGGGGAGACTGGAAGGACAATCTCAACCCGGATTCCCTGGAGGTGCTCGATGGCTGCAAGCTGGAGCCTGCCCTGGGGGGATCGGTGGCCGGGGACAATTGCCAGTTTGAAAGACACGGCTATTTCTGCGTCGACCTGGTTGATTCCGCGCCCGGCAAGCTGGTCTTCAACCGCACCGCCTCCTTGCGGGACGCCTGGGCCCGGCTGCAGAAAAGAGGCGGCTCCTGATGAAGGGGCCCTACCTCAGCCTGAAGGTCTGGGGTGTCTACGCGGTGTTGCTGGCGGCGGCGGTACCCTGGTACTGGCCGGCCGATGATGAAACCCGCTGGGGCGGAGTGCCGGCCTGGGTCGTTGTCGCGCTGGCAGGCTCGGTGGCGATCTCGGCCTACACGGCCTGGCTGTTGAGGCGCCCCTGGCCCTCGGAGGAGGAATGAACGAAGGCCTGCTTCCATTCGGGCCGGGCGCATGGGTGTTCATAACGCTCTACCTCTGTTCGCTCCTGCTGGTGGGCTGGTGGGGCTACCGCGCCCGGCGGGAAGATTCGATGAAGGATTTCTACCTCGCCGGAGGCGGCTTCGGCTTCATCGTACTGTTATTGACCCTCTACGCCACCCAGTACAGCGGCAACACCCTCTTCGGCTTCACCGGCAAGACCTACCGGATCGGCTATGCCTGGACGATGAGCGTTCACTTCATGACGGCGGTCATCGTCTTCTACCTGCTGCTGGCCCCGAAACTCCAGGCGCGCGCCCGTATTCGCGGTTTTATCACTCCGGCGGATTACCTGCACGACCGCTTCTCCTACGCGCCGCTGTCGGTGCTGTCCTCGGTGGTGATGATCGTCGCCCTGGCGAACTATCTCCTCGCCCAGCTGATGGCCATGGGGCGCGCGGTCGAGGGGCTCAGCGCCAGCACCGATGTGGATGTTTACCTCTGGGCGGTCATCGCCCTCGCTCTCATCATGGTCGTTTATGAGACTCTCGGTGGCCTGCGGGCGGTGGCCTGGACGGACGTGCTGCAGGGCGTGGTTCTGATGATCGGTTTCGTGATCCTGGCCGTACTGGTTTTCGTTTATTTCGGTGGCCCGGAGACGAGCGCGCTGAAGATCATCGAGAAAGGCGAAGGTGAGAAGCTCCTGCCGCCGGGTTGGGCGATGACGCGGGAGTGGTTCAGCTACATCTTCATGGTCGGGATCGGCGCTGCCCTCTACCCGCAGGCGATCCAGCGGCTCTACGCCGCACGCAGTCCGGCGGTTCTGCGCCGCAGCCTGCAGGTCATGGCCTTCCTGCCGCTGACCGCCACTCTGATCGCAGTCTTCATCGGCATCACGGCCCTGGCCCATTTCCCGGGATTGGAGGGAGCCGCTGCGGACCGGGTGCTGACGGTGGTTTTCCGTGAGATCCAGTCCCAGGGCAGCCTGGGCTACTGGCTGGTCGTCGTTCTCTTTGCGGCGGTTCTTGCCGCTATCATGTCAACGGCTGATTCCGCCCTCTTGAGCGTCTCGTCGATGTTCTCGGGCGACCTGTACCGGCGCGCGAGGCCAGAGGCCGATGAGAAGAGCCTGACGCAGGTCGGCAAGGTCAGCTCGTGGGTGTTGATCGTGATCCTGGTCGTCCTGGCGATCCAGCTGAGGCACACTACCCTGTTGAAGCTCCTGGACCGGAAGTTCGATCTGCTGGTGCAGCTTTCTCCGGCCTTCTTCATCGGGCTCCATTGGAAAGGTCTGCGTGCACGGCCTGTTTTCGCCGGTCTCGTAGTGGGGTTGGCGATTGCCCTGGGGCTGGCCTTCGCTGTCGGCGGCAAGCCGTGGGGCATTCATGCCGGCCTGTACGCGCTCCCCGTCAACCTCTCCATAGCAGTGGGCGGATCGTTGCTGGTCCCCGGGGAACAACCCACCGCCACCAGGGGCCAGGCATAGCTCAGCGCTTCTTTCCGCCGATCGACAGCAGCCGGCCGCTCTCTTTCGCCGAGTCGTAGGTGCGGATGTACATCCTGTCGCCTGCGATGCACGGCGTCGAGCGGCTGGGAGCACCGAGGTCGATCCGGGCAAGCTCCTTGTATTCATCGCTGGCGGCGATCACCAGGACGGTCCCATCTCTGGAGACGATGTAGATCCGGTCCTGTACGCAGATCGGCGAACCCCAGAAGACGGCATCGACGCGTTTCTGCCACATCATTTTTCCGGTCGAGGCCTGGTAGCAACTGGCGACGTCGACCTTGTCGCTGAAGATGAACATCAGGCCGTTCTTGATCAGCGGCGTGGGAACGTAGGCGATGGCCTTCTTGAGTCGGTAGACCTCCTTGACCTTGCCCTTTGCGGGTGTGACGGCGACGAGGTAGTTGCCGCCGCCGCCGGAGCCGCAGGTGCCCATGATCACATCGCCGGCGATCACCGGCGAGGAGCACGAGCGCATGGTGAAGCAGTCGTTCTCCCAGAGGACCTTGCCGTTTTTCGGGTCGATGCCGCCGATGCCGTTGCCGGTGCTGTTGAAGATGATCTGGTCGGGTTTCCCGGCGCGCTTGTAGATACAGGGGGTCGAATAGGAGACATAGCGCGTCTTCTGCGGCGTCTTCCAGCGCACCTTGCCGGTCTTCGCATCGAGGGCGACGAGGTAGCTCTTGAGGCTGTCTTCGGCATTGCGTCCCTGGTGGTGGCCGAAGAGGATCATGCCCTTGTAGAGTATCGGCGAGGCGCCGTGGCCGTGGAGGCTGGTGAACTTGCCGAGTGAGTGTTTCCAGAGCTCCTTGCCGGAGTGGTCAAGGGCATGAATGGTGACCGCTTCCGGGTTGCCGAATATGACGTAGAGGGCGTCCTTGCTCACCGCGGGGGTGCTCGAGGCGAAGCTGTTGAGCCGGTGCTTGCGGTGGGTTCGGTTGTCGTAGGTTTTCTTCCAGAGGATCGAGCCGTCGAGGGTGGAAAAACACAGCACGTGCCTCACCTCGCCCTTTTTCTCGGCGCTGGTGAGGAAGATTCTTTCTCCCCAGGCCACGGGCTGGGAGTGCCCGACACCGGGGAAGTCGGTTTTCCAATTATAGTCCTTGTCGCTCCAGCTTACCGGGATGTCTTTGGCTTCGCTCAGGCCGGTTCCGTTGGGGCCTCGAAACCGTGTCCAGTCTTCTGAGAAGGCCGGGGTGGCTAGGGTCAACAGACCGATGACTACAGGCGCAGAGAGAAGATTACGGTTCATCATGGAAGGTTCCTCTTATTTCCCGGATGGTTCAGATAGTTGACAGTAGGTCAGGGGCTCCCTGTGATCAAGCAAATCCATCCGTACAGTGGAGACTCGCTGTCCTGTTGCCCGCCAGGCTGTGGTATTCTCTCTCCTTCACGCCACGGCGGCAGGCGCCGTGAAGTGAGCGATTTTTCTTTACCAGTGAGCTACTATCTCATGCGGCGAATTTCAGCTGTTTCAATTCTTCTCCTGTGTTCTTCCTGTGCGGTACCCATGCAGTCGACCAGAGACTGGACCCCCGATGATCTGTTTGGCGAGCTGAGTAAGAGCTACCTCGCCCGTTCGACGGCGCTCTCACCGGTATACGCCACCTATCTCGGCGACCATCGCTTCGATGGAGAGTTGGACGAGGTCGGCGAGGAGGCCCGGGCGCGGACGATCTCCTTCTGCAACGAGTATCTCGGGCGTCTCGAGAAGGTGCCGCGGGACCACCTGTCGCAGGCTAACCAGATCGATGCGGCTCTCCTGGAGCACGAATTGCGCAGGACGCTCTGGCGCCTGGAGGTCCTGCAGGAGTGGGCCTGGAATCCCCTCGGCTATACCGATCTTTGCGGCCGCGCGATCTACAGCCTCATGGCGCGCGACTTCGCCCCGATCGCAAAGCGCCTCTCGAGCGCGGCCGACCGCCTCGAGAAACTGCCGCGGTTGCTCGAGCAGGTCAGGGGGGCCCTGGTGGCGAAGCGGGTTCCGAAGATTCACGCTGAAACCGCAGTCAAGCAGAACAAGGGCGTCCTGAGTATCCTCGACAATATGGTGGTTCCTCACCTTGAGAAGCTTGAGAAGGCCGAGCGTGGACGGCTCGAGGCCGCCATGAAGACAGCCAGGGCGGCTATCGACAAGCACCAGGAGTGGCTTGAGAAGGAGGTTCTTCCGCAGGCGGCGGGTGATTTCCGGATCGGCAAGGAGCTCTTTGACAAGAAGCTCGCCTTTACCTTGAACTCTCCCCT
The DNA here is from genome assembly GCA_046582735.1 of Planctomycetota bacterium. Lineage (GTDB taxonomy): Bacteria > Planctomycetota > UBA8108 > UBA8108 > UBA8108 > UBA8108. The sequence continues at coordinate 19,872 of JAYGDV010000337.1, read as the reverse complement.
GTCGCGCGCCGAGATCCGCCAGCGCGCCGAGAGCGAGCTGAAGCGTGTGCGTGAGCAGATGTATGAGATCAGCAAGGGCGTTTTTCTCAAAAAAGAGCCGGCGAGGGTATTTCCCGGCAAGCCGGATGAAGCCCATCTGCAGGAAACGATCCAGGCGGCTCTCGAGCTCGCCTATGCCGACAAGCCGGCGCGCGACGCGGTGGTGAAGACAGCCAGGGAGTCTCTTGTCGACATCGAGGCCTTTGTTCGCAAACGCGACCTCATCACGATTCCCGATGACCCGATCGAGATCATCATCATGCCGGAGTTCGAGCGCGGGGTCTCGGTGGCCTATTGCGATTCTCCCGGAGCGCTCGATGTTGGCCAGAAAACCTTCTACGCTGTGGCGCCGCTTCCGGATGACTGGACGGACAAGCAGGTGGATTCCTTCCTGCGCGAGTACAACCGCCGTTCGATTCATAACCTGTCGGTCCACGAGGCGATCCCCGGTCACTTCCTGCAGCTGGCGCATTCGAACCGCTACCCGTCGTTGCTGCGCGCAGTGCTCTCATCCGGCGTCTTCATAGAAGGCTGGGCGGTCTACACCGAACAGATGCTCGCCGATGAGGGCTATATGAACTCCGACCCCCTGATGAAACTCATCGCGCTCAAGTGGTATCTGCGCGGGATCGCCAACTCGATCATCGACCAGGCGATCCACGCCGGGGACATGAGCCGGCAGGAGGCGATGCACCTGATGACGGTCACCACCTTCCAGGAAGAGCGCGAGGCCGCCGGCAAGTGGATTCGCGCCCAGCTCACCTCGACCCAGCTCTCGACCTATTTCGTCGGCTACCAGGAGCACCGCGACCTGCGCGCCGAGGTAGAGAAGAAGAAGGGTGAAACGTTCAACCTGAAGAAGTACCACGACCAGGTGATCTCCTACGGTTCACCGCCGGTGAGGTTCGTGCGCCGTCTCGTTCTTGGCCTGCCTGTGGCCGATTAGGCAGAGGAGCTTCGCTCGAGCCAGGCGCCGCATCCATCCGGCTCCGCGGGACGGAGCAGCTCGATGGACTCGGCTGAATCGTCGCAGAGCTGTTGGGGGCCGATGAGCAGCCGGGCCGGTTCTCGAGAGATCCAGCCGGTCGCTTCGCCGAGCGTTTCGATGATGGAGCGGCCGACGAGCCCGAAGCTGACCCGGGCATTGATCTCGCCGAGCGGGTGGAAATGTTCTTCTCCGCAGTTGTCCCGCCAGCTCCAGCAATCGACCTCGAGTGGGCCGAGGTAGCCCTCTTCCCTGGCCGCATCTGCAGCAGCGGCTACGGCGTTTTGCAGGCCGGGAAGGTTGTCGATGGGAGAAGGTGAGAAGGCAAGGCCACGAAACCTGCCCTGGGCATCGGTTTCGAGGCCGTGTGAGCCCAGCAGCACGTTTCTTTCTTCAAGCACCAGGGCGCAGAAGCCGAAATCGGCAGTTCTTTCAAGCCAGGGTTCAAAGACCAGCGATCCGTGTGCCTCGAACAGGTTCCGGGCTCTCTTCAGCTCGAGCTCTCCGGCACCCGGGCCTTCTGCTATTACCCGCAGCCTGCCGGCAGCGGAAAAGGGAGCCTTCAGGACCCAGCCGCGGGAAAGCTCCGGGTTGTTTTTCTCTTTTTCGAGATGATCTTCGAGTTCCCGGAAGTGTTCCAGGATCCGGCTTGCCGGCAGGGCGAGATCGAGCTTTTCCCGCAGTCGCTGGCAGAAGCGCTTGTCATTCACCCCGGCCGCGGCAGCGGTGCGCGCAGCCGGAAGGCTCCAGATCCTGTCGGTGAGCGGCGCCTCCTGCCGGTAGGCAGGGGCGGCGGGGCTGCCGGCCCGAAGCGCAGCGACCGACCCGGTTTCTCCCCAGGCCAGCACCTCCCCGGTATTCTCTGCCGTCGGAAGTGGTCCATCGATGAGTGCTGGCCGGGCAAGCTCCGGCGGACCGGAGAGGCGGTCTGCGTCCACCTCGACCGGGGTCCACAGCCGGTCTCCTTCTCTGCAGAAAACCCGCAGCAGGGTCGCGGCCGCGGAGATGTTTTCAAGGACAGGACGCGGGAGGGCCGCCGGCTGCCGGCCTCCGGAGGATTGGGCCGCAAAGGCCGTCTCGCAGTCAAGGTTTCCCACGATGAGTCGCTCAGTCACCGGCTTCCTCCCCCTGCGGGTCATCTCTCTGGCTCTCCTCGAGCAGGCGGATGAACTCTGGGTCCATTCCCGCCGCTACTCGACCGGTGGGATGGAATGTCCTGCCGCGGCCGAGCGCCGGGCGAAGTGGCCAGGTAACGTTGGCGCAGTAGGCATCCCACATGGTCTGTCCCGGCTCCTTCAGTTTCCCCAGCCACTGCCAGCCGAAGCGTACGTGACCGATCTCATCGAGGTGGACCTGCTCGATGACCTCGGCCGTTTTCCTGTCGCCCGCCTTCAGGATCTCTGCCGCAGAATCTGTGGTGTGATCGAGGTTGGCGTTCTCAAAGGTGAGTGACATGGCGCAGGCAAAACGCAGGGGGGTTGTGAGCTGGGGAGTCTTGTTCCAGAAGTAGCTGCTGACGGGATAGTCGCCAAACTCTCCACCAAGCTTCTTCAGCCGGGCGATGTACATTCGCGTGTGGCGTTGTTCCTCGGCAAGAATCCTGAGGAGCCCCGGGCGGTAGCCCGGCGGGGCATCCGGGAAGGCCAGCAGGGCCCAGGCAAAAAGCTCAACCGCCTGCAGCTCATGGTTTGCGAAGGAGTGCAGGATCCGGGCCCTCTGGTTGGGGTCATGGTAGCCTCTGACCGAGGGCACCTGGGCTTCCCGGATCGGCCGCGGGACCAGCCCGGCTGGGCGCCCGGGCTTTTTGATACGCAGCGCCGGCCCGGGTTGGCTGTCATCGAGGTCTTCGGGCAGCGCGGCGAGCTTGAGCTCGATATCCTCGGAGCAAACGATGGCTTCAGCTATTTCTCGTACCTGCATTCTTTCTCTCCACCAGGGCCGGCGGCGGAGGCATTATGAACTGCCGGGGGTGCCGGGGGCCAGTGGCAGGTGGTTGATAATAGCCTTGCAGACCGAATAAGCTGGTGAGAGTTCACTTGTTCACAAGGAGGAGTATGTCCGCCACCGAAGAAGGCACCCCGGTTCGAGTCCTGATTTCAGAGGCTGAGATCTTCGGGCGCCTGCAGGAGCTCGCCGGGGATATCTCGCGCGACTACGCAGGCAAGGACCTGGTGCTGGTCTGCGTTCTGAAGGGATCGATGGTTTTCTTCGCGGACCTGGCCAGGAAGATCACCACCCCCCTGAGCTTTGACTACATCTGCGTAAACTCCTACGGTGACAATACCGAGAGCGGGGAGGAGATCGAACTCAGGACAGACCTGAGCGAGCCTGTTGAAGGCCGACATGTTCTCCTGGTTGAGGATATCGTCGATACGGGGCGGACGATGGAATATCTTTTCGATCTTCTCAGGGGAAGGGGAGCGGCCTCGCTGAAGGTGGTGGCGCTTCTTGACAAGCCGTCTCGCAGGAAGCGGGAGGTAGAGATCGCCTACAGGGGCTTCGAGGTGCCGAATGCCTTTGTCGTCGGCTACGGGCTCGACTACCGGCAGTTGTACCGCAACCTGCCTTATATCGGTGCGCTGGAGCTGGACCCGCCCCTGGACTGACGGCAGGTTGCGGGGGCATCAAAAGAGGGCCCTGCGTTCTGCAGGGCCCTTGTTCAAATGGTTGCCGAACAGGGACTTGAACCCCGACTTCCAGAATCAGAATCTGGCGTGCTGCCAATTACACCATTCGGCAACTTTTTTCGATGGTCATCGGCGTGCCATGCCTCAGGTACGGACACCGTGAACAGCTTTTTTAATCGTTGAGAGGTTCTGTTGCAACCCGGAACATCTACAGGTGCAAAGGCGGGACTTGACCTGCCTGCCGATTCAGCCCAGATTAGTGGTTTCGAGGATTTGATTACCAGCCTGTCCAACCTGCAGGAGAACCCGTATATGACCAGTCGCCGTGATTTTCTAAAGGGAGCCGTTCTGGCTGGAGTGGGCGGAGTCGTCCAGGGTTGTTGTGCCCGGGCTCCCAGGGGAGCGCAAGAGGGAGGGGAGGCCGGTTTGATACCCATCGTTGATACGCACCAGCATATGTGGGACCTCGGCAGGTTCGAGCTGCCCTGGACAAAGAATGAAAAACCCCTGGCCCGCAATTTTCTCATGTCTGACTACCTCGAGGCATCCAGCGGGTTGAACGTCGTTAAGACGGTCTACATGGAGGTGGATGTGACGCCCTCCCAGCAGGTCAAGGAGGCCGAACACGTCATCGAGATGTGCCGCCGGGATGACAACCCGATGAGCGGCGCGGTGATCTCCGGCCGGCCGTCAAGCGATGGTTTTCGCGATTACATCACAGCCTTCAAGGATACTCCTGAGATCAAGGGTGTGCGTCGAATCCTGCAGGTCGGCGAGACCCCTCCGGGTCATTGCCTTGGCGATAAGTTTGTCGAGAGCGTTCGCCTCGTCGGCGAGCTCGGGATGAGCTTCGACCTCTGCATGCGCCATGGTGAGATTCCCGATGCGGCGAAGCTGGCAGATGCCTGTCCTGACACCCAGCTGGTTCTCGACCATTGCGGCAACGCCGAGGTCCATTCCGCGGATCGCTCAAAGTGGCGCAGCGATATCGCCGCCCTGGCCGGGAAGAAAAACGTGGCCTGCAAGATCTCCGGCTTCATCGCCACGGCGAAGAAGGGTGAGTGGAAGACGGAGGACCTGGCGCCGATCATTCGGCACTGCTATGAGTCCTTCGGACCCGACAGGGTGGTCTTCGGAAGCGACTGGCCGGTCTGTAACCTGAGCGCCTCCTACAAGAGCTGGGTAGGAGCGTTGAAGGAGGTCATGAAGGACGAGCCCGAGGAGCATCGCCGGAAGCTGTTCCACGACAACGCCATCCGGGTCTACCGGCTGGGCTGAGAGCGGCCGCTCATTTCAGACGCACGCTCACCGGGCAGTGGTCGCTGCCGGTGATGTTCGGATGGATCGCCGCATCGGTCACGCGATCGAGCAGGGCGGTGTTGACGGTGCCGTAGTCGATCCGCCAGCCGATGTTCTTCTCCCGGACCCCGAAGCGGTAGCTCCACCAGGAGTAGGCGCCCTCGAGTTCGGGGTTGCGCTCGCGGAACACGTCATGGAAGCCGCTCTTAAGGTAGCGGCTCATCCAGGAGCGCTCCTCGGGGAGGAAGCCCGGGTTCTGGAGGTTCTGCTTCGGACGGGCGAGATCGATCGGCTCGTGGGCGATGTTGTAGTCGCCCATCAGCAGGATGTTGAGACCCGAGTCGACCTGTTTCTTGAGGAAGCGCCTCATCCCCCGGCAGAAAGCGAGCTTGTATTCAAAGCGCGGGCCCTCCGGCTGGCTCTTGGGGAAGTAGGCGCTGATGACGAGGAGATCACCGAAGCGGGCACGCAGCACCCTGCCCTCCTGGTCGAGCTTTCTGACCCCGAGCCCCTCAACCACCTCATCGGGTTTCTTGCGCGAGATGATGGCCACCCCCGAGTAGCCCTTGCGCTGGGTCTTCGAATAATAGGCATGCCATCCTGGTGGATCACTGACCTCGGGCTCGAGTTGTTCGACGTGGGCCTTGGTCTCCTGGAGACAGAAGACATCGGCACGCGGAAGCTGTTTCCAGGGAAGCAGTTCCTTGCGCCATACCGCGCGGATTCCGTTGACGTTCCAGCTGTAACAGCGCATGGGAGAAGCCTTGTTGATTTCCGGTTTGCTTGAGTGCTTTCGAGCCGGAAGGATACTCACTGGAGGGGATCTCTACAAGACGTTCGGGATTCAGGAAACCTCCGCTGCGGTTCCATTTCTCCGGAAATCCCCACCTCCGACGAGGGCTCCGTCCGGCTTCCTGTGGGCGACATGTACACCGCCAAAGAAGAGGCCCGGCTCGTTGAATTCCTCGAGCTCTCGAGCGTGCTGGAGCGCCCCGCTGAGGTTGCCGGCGCCGCCCGGGATAGAGAAGCTCTCGGCGCTGAGTATCCCGTTTTCCACGTGGATCCTGCCCTGCTCAATGGCCTCGGCGGGCTCGAGTCCATCCAGGACCAGGCCGCATACGACCTGGGCGATGGCGGTGCGGATCCTGTTGGCTCCGCCGGAACCCAGCACGCTCACCGCTCCCGAGGGGTGCTCGATGATCGTCGGGGCCATCATGGTGGAGAGCCTCTGCCCCGGGATGAAGCTGCCGAGTCCCGCCGGGAAGAGGTCCTCCTCACCGAGGAAATTGTTCATCAGAATTCCAGTTCCGGGGAGCTCGCAGCCGTTTCCCTCCCCGTGGCTCAGGGTGATGGCGGCGGCGTTGCCCTCAGCATCGATGACGCTGATGTGAGCTGTCGACCCGGGGGCCGCCGGCTCCGGCCCCCCATCCGCTATCCCCGGCCCGTCGAGATTTCTTCCCAGGCGCTCACTGAAGCGCTCCCGGGCATCGTCGCGCGTGAGGATGAGGGGGTCCTCGGCTCGCAGTTCAGAAACGCTGCGGAAGACGGCAGCGAGTTTTTCGTATCTCGCGGGGCTTCCTGCCGCGGTGCCCGTTACCCCGGCTTCGATCAGGAGGTCGAGGGTATGGCGGATGCTGGGCCCGCCGAAGGATGGCGCCGGATTGGTGAAGATCTTCGCTCCTGAGAAGGAAAACTCCAGCGGCGCGCGAAATTCCGGTCTCCAGCTCTCGAGATCTTCGGAGGTGATCCTGCCGCCCGCGGCGGGTCCGAACTCATCGAGAACAGGCCGGTTGATTTTTTCTTCCAGCCAGTTGTCAATTTCATCCGGCCTGCACCCTGCGAGATCCTTCAGAGTTTTCGCCAGGAGGGGATTGCTGAAGGTCTCCCCCGCGCCGAGCAGCTCTCCATCGGCACCGAAGAATTTTTCCCGGCCAAGCCGCGAGAGCCTTAGAATTCCCTCCACGTACCTGAAGCAGGCGACCTGGTAGTCCTGGATCTCGATTCCATCCTCGAGGAAGCGGACCACGGGGGCGAGTATCTCACCGAGCCCGAGCCTTCCCCTCGACCGCAGGAGGCCGCAGAGCCCGCCAAGGGTTCCCGGGACGGCGGCCGCCGCGCGGCCGATGTGGAAAGTCTGGATGACATCTCCCTCGGGGAAGTGGATGTCAATACCCGCGAAGTCGGGCGAGGCGGGGGCCTCTCCGAGTCCCGGCGCGTTGGAGAAGAGATCGTAGACCTCGACCGAGCCGCGCTCGGCATCCCGGTGGATCAGCACTCCTCCGCCCGCAAGGCTCGTAATTGAAGGCTCCCCGGCGGAGGTGGCGAATGCGGCCGCAATGGCGGCATCGATGACATTGCCGCCAGCGCGTATGATATCTGCGCCTGCGTTGGTACTCTGGTCCGAGCTGGCGACAATTATTGCTGCCTGTGACATGTTCGCCAGAGTATAACCGCTGGGACTTTCAACCGGGGGAGCCTTTCAACCCCCTTACCGGGTGCCGATAAATGACCGACAAGCCTCCTGGCGATGAACGTCGCCGGGCTCCACCGCCTGACGCTGACAGCATATTGTTGTCAAACGTTCGTCCTCCCGGTTACGAAAATCCAGCCCCGCGCGATCGTTATGATCTGGTGGTGATCGGCGCGGGGGCAGGTGGGCTGGTCAGCTCCGCGATTGCCGCCGGCCTCGGCGCCCGGGTGGCGCTTGTGGAGGAACATCGCCTCGGTGGCGATTGCCTCAACACCGGCTGCGTTCCTTCCAAGGCCCTGATAGCGGCCGCCCGGTCCTGGGAGGCCGCCCGGCGGAGCTCAGAGTCCTTTGGCGGCCCGGAGGTCGCTGCCGGTGGAGATTTCCGCCGTGCTATGGACCGCATGCGCAACCTCAGGGCCTCCATCAGCCCGGCTGACAGTGTCGAACGTTTCAGCGCCATGGGGGTGGACGTGTTCCTGGGAAGGGCCTGTTTTGATGGGCCTGGGCGGGTAGAGGTCGATGGGTCGGCGCTGAACTTCAGGCGGGCCATTATTGCCACAGGTTCCCGGCCTGTGCTGCCGGATATTGAAGGCATTGGCGAGGCGGGCTGTCTCGACAATACCACCCTGTTCGATCTCGATGAGGTGCCGGAAAGCATGGTCATCGTCGGGGCCGGCCCGGTCGGTTGTGAGATGGCGCAGTGCTTTGCGCGCTTCGGAAGCGAGGTGACCCTGCTCGAGGCGGCCGGCGAGGTGCTGCCCCGGGAAGATCCGGATGCGGCTGCTGCCGTACGTGCGGCCCTCGAGGCAGATGGGGTGAGGTGTGTGACGGGTGTGGGCATTGAGAAAGTTGAAAAGGCCGCTGGAGGCAGCCGGGTGCACTATGAGCAGGCTGGCACCCCCGGTGCGGTTGAAGGTGACAAGCTCCTGGTGGCGGCCGGACGAGTTGCGAACGTGGAGGGGATGGGGTTGCGTTCGGCCGGGGTTCGCACCGATGATTCCGGGATCATCGTCGATGGGCAGCTGAGGACGGATAACTCCGCTATCTACGCGGTAGGGGATGTGTGCTCGCAGGAGAAATTTACCCATGCTGCTGACGCCCAGGCCCGTATAGCGGTTCAGAATGCTCTCTTCTTCAGGAGGCTGGAGGTACGACGGCTGGTTGTGCCACGCTGCACCTATACCAGCCCGGAGCTTGCCCACGTGGGTCTTGATCCGCAGGAGGCCGGGCTTGCGGGAATAAAGCTCGATACCCTGACGGTGCAGATGGAGGAGAACGACCGCTCTGTTCTCGATGGTGAAGAAACGGGTTTCCTGCGCCTCTACCTTCGCCGGGGTTCTGACAGGATCCTGGGCGCTACGGTTCTTTCCAGTCATGCCGGCGATTTGATCGCTGAGTTGAGCCTCGCGATCACGCACAGGCTTGGGCTCAGGAAGCTTGGAAGCACCATCAGGCCATACCCGACTCGCAGCGAGGTGATTTCCCGGGCCTGCGGCCAGTGGCAGCGGGGGCGCCTGGGCCCCGGTCTCAGGAGAATGTTTAAAGTGTTCCTGGGCATCTTTCGTTGAACGCTTCGCCGCGCAATGTACTATTTGCCGGGAACCCTTTGTACGGAAGCGTTAGAATACCGACCTGATCATTCCAAGGGAAAGTAGCCGGAACTCATGGTCCAGGAAGACGGAATCGAGCAACAGTCGCAGGGAGGAGGTTTCCATCCCCTGCCGGTCCTTTCGGCCCCCGCTGCGAAGGAGCGTGCAAAGCACCCGGCGTGGGTGAAGGCGAGGTTCTCCTACAATGAGCGCTACAGGCACCTGGCGGAACGGCTCGAGGCCCATGGCCTGCATACGGTGTGCGAGGAAGCGGAGTGTCCCAACATCGGTGAATGCTGGGGAAACGGCACAGCCACCTTCATGCTGCTTGGAGACACCTGTACCCGGGGATGTAATTTCTGCTCTGTAACCAGCGGCAAACCCGAAGCGCTGGATGAGGACGAACCGGAGAAGGTTGCCGGGGTCATCGAGGATCTCGAGCTTGATTACGCCGTGTTGACCTCGGTCAACCGGGATGATCTTCCTGACCAGGGCTCCTCCGCCTTTGCTGCCACCATCACTGCGATTGACCGCCGTCTTCCCGCCTGCAGGGTCGAGGCCCTGGTCCCGGATTTCCAGGGTTCGCGGGATTGCATTGCCCGCATCGTGGAAACGGCACTCTATGTTTTCGCTCACAACATGGAGACCGTTCCGAGGCTCTATGACAGGGTACGCCCCGGCGCCGGCTATACACGTTCCCTGGAAGTTCTCAGTGCGGCGAAGGAGCTCTCCCTCACACCCCGGGCCCGGGCGAACCGGGAAAGCCGGTTGCTGACCAAGTCGGGTCTTATGCTCGGTCTCGGCGAGACCCGGGAGGAATTACTGGAGGTGTTCGCCGACCTGCGCAGTCACGGTGTGGACATCCTCACCCTCGGGCAGTACCTGCAACCGACGGCGCGCCAGCTCGATGTGTTTCGATACGTTACACCGGGTGAGTTTGCAGATTTGCAGAAAGAGGCCGAAAGCATGGGCTTCCTGCAGGTCGTTTCCGGCCCGCTGGTAAGGAGTTCTTACCACGCATGGGAAACCGCAGATGCTGTTGCTGACGGTAATCACTCCCGGCAAAGTGGCAGAAAACATAGCTAATGGCTTGACGGCTGCGGCCCCGTTTCTATCATAGCAGGACGTTTCCGCCTCAGGGTGGAGGCGAGTAGGGCCCCATCGTCTAGCCTGGTCCAGGACACAAGGTTCTCATCCTTGTAACAGGGGTTCAAATCCCCTTGGGGTCACCATGATTCGGAGGGCCGCGGCGAAAAAGTCGCGGCCCTCTTTTTTACACCAGCCAGGGGGTGTCTTGCCCGGCGGAGGAAAATCAAATGTCGACTGGTATTGAAGTCCAGGTTGGTGAGCTGACCTTGCGGGGTGAGCTCAGCGGCACCGGCTGTGCCCGGGAGATCGCAGAGAGCCTGCCGATTGAAACGTCCATCAACACCTGGGGGGAAGAATTCTATTTCAAGATTCCCGTCAGCTCGGATCTCGATGAGACCGCCACCAGCGAGGTGGAGGTCGGGACCATCGGCTACTGGCCGCCGGGCCGCGCCCTGGCGATTTTCTTCGGCAGGACGCCCATGAGTACTACCGATAAACCAGTACCGGCCAGCGATGTGAACCTGGTAGGCCGCCTCGAAAATGCAGAGAAACTCGTCGATTTCATGTCCGCGGCTCGAATTATTATTCGCCGGGTTGAATAGAATCTCCCCGTGGTCGTCAAAAAGGCTGGTTCACTATTTTCCGGACCGTACAATTCACCCGTTCTACAGCGCAGAGATTCATGCAGAAACTGACCAGCAAGCTCAATCTGAAGCGGGAATGTAACCCGCGTTTGCGTGCGGATCTTCCCGCACTCCAGGAAGAGCCGGCCCCGGTATTGATCGAATACTGTGTGCCGGGAAATTACCAGCGGGTCGCCACCAGTCTCGCGGAGGCCATCGAGGCCGAGCTCGGCGAGACCGCGCAAATGCTTCCATCTCGTGACGGGGTTTTCGAGGTTTCAGTCCACGGCCGCCTCGTGTTCTCCAAGCGCGCCTGCTCGCGTTTTCCGGACCGCGAAGAGATCTTCTACCACCTGCGCAACTGTTGATGCCGTAGTCCAGGGGCTATCGGCGGCTTCCAGGCTTGCCGGTTTTCTTTCCATTTGTTTTCTCTTCGCCGGGCGCGGGAGTTTTCTTTTTCTCCAGCCGCTGGTTTCCTTCTGCAGGCGCCGCCAGCAGGGCTACTGCCTCAGGCAGCCAGCCGCTGCCCCAGGAGTGTTTGCGTTTCGGGCCGTCGCGCCAGTGATGTTTGATTTTCAGAGCATCCATCCAGCCGTGGGCCTCGAGGTGGTGGCTGCGGAAATTACCGTAATAGCCAAGGAGCGCAAGGCGTTTCCCCTTTCCAAGGAGGCCGCCGTTTTTTTTCAGCAGGCTTTCTACCCGGTATTTTTCAAAGTTCTTTTTGCCTCCGAAAACAGGTCCACTTTTATACGGTCCGGGACTGGCAAGCGCCATGGGCGCATCAAAGGCAGCTGCCGCGCCGAACACCTTGGGATTTCTCAGCAGCAGGGTGAAGGCTCCCCAGCCGGATTTGCTGAAGCCCACCAGCAGCCGGCCTGACCTTCCGGGTGTCACCGGGTAGGTTTTCTCGATAAAGGGCAGGATGACCTTGAGCAGGTAGGATTCCTGGCGGATGCGGGGGTTGTCCGGGTGGTCGGCATACCAGGGCAGGTGTGAAAAGGATGGAGCCACGCAGATCAGGTCATACTTGTCGTGCAGGCCATCCCTGTAGACCGTCTTCAGGCCGTTACCCCAGCGCTTTCCATCAAGAGCTTCAACCGGGAGGACATAGAGCACCCTGTAGCTTCGCTTTCTATCGAATCCGGCCGGAAGCAGCACCCGGATCCTGGTGGTTCCAGCCTGGTAGGCAGATCTTACCGTGTGGAGCTTGAAGGCTCCCTCGCTGGAGGCGGTGGAGATTTCAGCCGGCTTTTCATCGACAGCCAGGGTGGAGATCCCCTGCAGGAGGCAGGCGGCTAAAAACAGGTGATGGATAGGTGTCATGGTTTTCCCGGCAGCTTCAGTTGAATAGCTGGTTTCAATACAGCGAGAGGGAAAAAAGCCCGGAAATTACAGTTCAACCCCCAGCCGGCTGAAAACCCGCAGAAATACGGCCTTTCCTGTTCTTTGTTCGTTGGTTTTCAGTGTAGCCCAAATTACTGCTGGGCCTTAATATTGTATTGGGGCAAGTCATTATTCAATTGGCGGACGAATGGGGATTTTCAATTGACTGGTATAGCAAGTGGATTCAGGCTCATGGGCAGTCGTATGAACAGGTTCCTGGTTGCAGCAGCGGTTTTACTGCTAGCGCTTGCAAGCGAGGCTCCGGGGTATTGCGCGGTTGTCATCAACGAGATTCATTACAACCCGCCGGCACCCGAAGGCCGGGACCTCGAGTTTGTCGAGCTGTTCAACCCGGGCAACGAGGCTGTCTCGCTCGATGGGTGGAAACTTGAGGGTGGTATCTCTTTTGAATTTCCTTCCGGTTTGGTCCTCCCAGCGGGGGGTATGTCGTTGTCTGCCGTGACAGGAACCTTTTTGCCACCCGCTTCAACCTGCTGGAGGCCGATCTGCTGGGAGATTTTGGTGGGAGCCTCGACAATGATGGAGATGAGGTTCTGCTGCTGAACTCGGTCAACGCTGTTGCAGATGGTGTGAAATTCGATGACAGGCTTCCGTGGCCGGAAGGATCGCAGGCTGTCGATGGGGGTGGAGCCTCGCTCGAGCGCCTGTGCGTGTCTGCGCCGGCCGGGCTGGCCACCAATTGGACCTCGGCGGCTGGGAATTCTCCGACTCCCCTGGCACTGAATTCGAAGGTTGAATGCCCACCCTCTCCGCTGGTGGTGCCCGATGTGGTTATCAACGAGATTCACTACCATCCCGCCGGCAACACTGAAGAGCTCGATGAGTTCATCGAGCTGCATAACCACAGCCAGCAATCGGTAGATATCAGCGGCTGGAGTTTCACCGGGATTGAGTTTGTCATCCCCGAGGGAACTGTGCTGAATGCCGGGGCCTATGTCGTCGTCTGCCGCAATGCAGAGGAGGTCAGCAATTCCTATGGCATTGAGAACGTTCTCGGTGACTTCACCGGCCAGCTGTCTAACAGTGGAGAGAGAATCTCCCTGCTGGACCGCTCGGGGGAGCTCATCGATGTGGTGCGGTATTCCGACCGGGGCCTGTGGCCCTTTGAGGCCGATGGCGAGGGACGAAGTCTCGAGAAGATCATGCCCGGGGCTGTTGGCACTGATCCTGCCAGCTGGGCCGGCAGCGCGATCACTCCCGGCGATTTCACCAGGGTCTCGGTGGTCGGCCAGCTGGGGAGGCTGGTTCTCCAGCGGCTCCTGCTTACGGTAAACGGCACCGGCGAATTCGTCATCGACAATGTACATCTCAGCCCGGTGGCAAACCCCGCCTTCAACATGCTCGAGAACGGAGATTTCGAGAATGGGGAAGAGCCCTGGGACCTGCGCGGCAACGCTGCGGGCTCCACCCTGGAGGCCGGAATTGGAGTCGGCGGCACCCGGGGGCTTCGCCTCAGGAGCGAGGGTTCCTGCGGGGAGGGATGTTTCTCCTGTTCCTCGCGCGATAGCGTCCTCCAGTCTTTCAGGGCCGATGCATTTGACTGGGAAGACGATTACCGCCTGTCTTTTGATTACAAGTATGTTGAGGGCGAAGCGAACCTGGCGGTCAGGCTTTTGCGGGGTGCGGAATTCTGCCTGAACGAGCAGATGGTAAGCCCCGGGGATTCCAATTCATCCAGGGTCACCAGTCTGCCGCCTTTTATCTCTGACTACGGCAGGTATCCCCAGGAGCCGACATCGCAGGACCGTGTCTTTATCTCTGCAAAGGTGCGCACGCCGGGGAACCAGGCTCTTGAATCGGTGGAGTTGAACTATGTGGTGGGTGAGGAGGAACCCGTCACGCTCACCATGTTCGATGATGGCCTCCACGGAGATGCCTTTGCCCTCGATGGAGTCTACGGGGTCCAGATCCCAACTCTCTTTGAGCACAACACCGAGGTCTATTACCGGGTCTTCGCCCGGGCGGTGGATGGAAGCATCGGAGCGGGGCCGCGCTCCAACAACGGCATGCGCATGGTCAAGCGCGACCTCCGGGGTTTTTACGTTAACGACGAACAGCCTGACACGACGCTGCCTGTCTACAATATCCTGGTACCCGGGGTCAATTCGGAAAACCCGCGCGCTATTAACTCAGCCTTGAATTGCGACACACTCCGCCCAGGCTCGTTTGTATACCGCGGCGATATTTATCCCGAGGTGGGGATGCGCTTTCGCGGCAATACCGCCTGTGTCCTGGATAAGAGAAACCTGAAGTTCCGCTTCAACCGCGGACGTTATTTCAAGAATCTCCGGAAGATCAATCTCCAGGGGCTCTGGACCGACAAGTCGCTTGTGCGCGAGCACCTTGGGTGGGAGTTTATCCGCCAGCTCGGTATTCCCTACTGTGAAACGGAATATGTCAGGCTTCATCTCAATGGGCGTTACCATGGGCTCTTCCTCTCGCTGGAACATCCCGATAGCCGCTTCCTCGAGAGGAACGGTTTTGATGGCGACGACTGTCTCTACAAGGCCAAGCAGCCACCAAGCGATGGCGGTACCCCGATCGGGGTCTCTTCGCATGCGCGGGTAGCCGATTACGCGGCCTATTGGGAACAGGAAACCTGCGAAGACGAGGATTTCAGCGCGATCGCCGATTTCATCGGGGACATGCACAGTGATGCGGCGGGAGGATCTTCGGCAGAGTTCTTCCAGCAGCGCAGCTTCCCGGAACAGCTCATCGGCTACCAGCTCGCCCAGACCGTTCTCGATAATATTGACAGTTTTGCCAAGAACCACTTCATGGCCTGGGACAAGGAGGCTGACAAGTGGAGCCTGTTGACCTGGGATATGGACCTGATCTTCGGTAAGAATTTTGATCCCGATATTCGCCCGGTGGGAACCATCAACGACTGCATGCTCAGCCCGGGGCGCGACCTCAACCCCTGGTTCTCAACCACGGTCAGGGGTAATTTCCGCCTGCACTATATGATGGATTTCTTCTTCAATTCCTCGAATGGATATTACCAGCGTGCCTACCTGGTCAGGCTGTGGGATCTTTTACAGGAGAAATACACCACCGGGGCTTATGAGCCGATCCTCTCTGACCTCGAGTCCATGCTGGCTGAGGAGCAGAGTCTTGATTTCAGCCGCTGGGGACGCTCGCCGGTTAATTGCGCGGATGATTGCGGAACCAGGTGCGCCAACCTGCTCACCATGACAGCCAATACGGCCGAGGTGAGGGAGCAGCTGCGCCTGCACCGCAACTACCTCGCCCAGTATATCTCTCGCTGGCATGGAAGTGTGCGTGATCATGACCGCATGAAGATAACGGAGATTATGTACCGACCCTATAGCGCCGGGTCGGAGCTCGAATACATCGAGCTGCTGAACACCAGTGGCAGGCAGATTGATATTTCCGAATGGGTACTCTCCGGCGGTATCAGCTTTGTTTTCCCCCGTGGAACCATTGTTCCCGAAGATGGAATGGTCGTGGTGACACGGGACCGGGATGCTTTCCTCGAGCAGTATCCCGTGGTTACGGAACTGGCAACGGTGCTGGGTGATTACCAGGGTTCGCTGGGCAACGGTGGAGATGAGCTTCGCCTCATGGACGCAGGCCCCGGCTATCCCGCGACCATAGATTACCTGGAGTATAAAGATGGCGGGTCCTGGCCGGAGGTCAGGTCCGGGCATTCCATCGAGCTGAGAGAGGTGGAGCCCAATTTTGACAATGATCGTGGTGAGCACTGGAGGGCCTCCGCGCAGCGTAACGGTTCGCCCGGCGGCAACGGCCGGCAGTTTATCCGGGGCGACTTCAACTCTGATAACCGTCTCAACCTTTCCGACGCAGTCGGCATCCTGCTCTACCTCTTTCTTGGAGAGGAGGGGTCCGATTGTCTTGATACCGGGGATGCAGATGATGACTCAAACGTCAACCTGACAGACGCTACCTACATCCTGAACTATCTCTTCCTCGGCGGGCCCCCGCTGCCTCCCCCTTTCCCGCTGCCCGGGACGGATCCGACCGAAGACAACCTTCCCTGTGTGTTTGAATAGGGGAGTACTGTCCATGCGCCCGGAGGTTGATTCAGCAGGGCAACTCGGGTTTTCTGGAGCTGCTTTCCCCCGGTTACTGGTGAGCGTCAGGTCGGCAGAAGAGGCCAGGGAGGCGCTGGCAGGCGGCGCCGAAATTATTGACATCAAGGAGCCTGCGGATGGTTCCCTTGGCGCTGCGGTGCCCGGTGTCCGGGCAGAGATTGTGCGGGAGGTTGCCGGTGAGTCACCCGTTACCGCGGCCCTGGGAGAACTGCGCACCCTGGGAAGCGAGTGGACGCTGGAGCACCATCGCGGGATCTCCCTGTACAAGATCGGGCTCAGCGAAACCAGGCAATCGAATTGGCGCAATCTGCTGGATGAGGCACGCATACGGATTCGGGAGGGGAGTGAAGGAGAAGCCGACCTGGTGGCGGTGGCTTATGCTGACTGCAGGCGGGCCGCGTGCCCCGAACCATCCAGCCTGCTGGACTACGCTATCGAGCGCGGCTTCTCTCATTTTCTTGTCGATACATTCGACAAAAATACGGGCGGGCTCAGCGAGTTCTTCGAATGGGGTGAGCTTGCGGCCCTCTGTGAGCGGGCAAGGCAGGGAGGACTCTGCTTTGTGGCTGCAGGCTCCCTCGGGGCAGGGCAATTGGCCGCGGCAGCCGAAGCCGGGGTGGATGTGATCGCTGTGCGCGGCGCTGCGACCGTGGGTATTCGCACCGCAGCAATCGACCGCCAGGCGGTTAGCGAACTGGCGGCCGGCATTCGCTCGGCACTCAGCCCGGGCTAGAGATACTGTAAAGCAGCCCCTCTTCCAGGTCTTCTCCCCGCAGGTTGACCGCGACAACTCTCGGAATGTCCCGGGCTGCTGTTGGGAAATACCCGTCGACAAGCCCCAACTCAGCGGCCTCCGTCATCGAAATCCGCTCCGGGAAGCTGGTTGACTTGAGCAGGATGAGCTCTTGCGCACCGAAGACAACCGCCATGCGGGCGGAGATCGAATCACTGGTGACTCTCCAGCGCCGTGGCAGCGAGTCGATACTTCCTTCATCGATATCGATGATGAATTGAAAGGGATCGAAGATGGGAATCCTGCCGGCCTTCCAGACAGATTCAGCAGACTCGATGGAATCAGCCAGCTCGAGGCCCGGTATGGCCTTCTCGGCCACTCTTGCAGTGATTGACAATGCCCTCAGGGCCAGCCAGTGAGAGCGCGTTTCTCCAAGGGAGTACATGCGGTCCCATTTTCTGACCTGGTCGACGGCACCGCCGCCGCCGCAAATCAGTATCGACCGGCTCCTGCTGAAGTCGCCGAGGAAATTCTGCAGACGGCTGCGCAGGTCAGGGAGCCCAAGCAGGCTCCCTCCCAGCTTGATGATGGATTCAGGAGTGGGATTGTGTTTTGTAGGCATTTCAACGAGGTGCCAATCTTCGGTTTTTCGGCCGGATATTTCAATTTCGAATAAGCGCTTCTGTCCAACCGGATTTTTCGATCAATACGGCCTATGCAGATCATACCAGTCCTCGATCTCAAGGGGGGGCTCGTGGTGCGGGGCATCGCGGGCAGGCGAGAGCTCTACAAGCCGGTTGTGAGCGCCCTGTGCTCCACCGCTGATCCCGCCGAGGTCGCCTGCGCCTTGCGGGAGGAGCTTGGGACCGGGAGTATGTACCTCGCCGATCTCGATGGGATCGCCTCGGGTACCGCGGACCCTGCGATCTGCAGGGAGCTCGAGGAGATGGGGTTCAGGTTGATGATCGATGCGGGTATGCGCTCGCTGCCCCAGGCGCTCGACTTCGCGGGGAAGGTCAAGGGTGATCTCATCGCAGCCCTCGAAACACTTCCGTCTCCCGGAATCCTGGAAGATCTCGTTGGAGAGCTCGGCCCCCGGCGCGTTATCTTCAGCCTCGACCTGTCGGCGGGTCGCCCGCTTACAGGTGGCGCAGGATGGGCGGAGGAGGTGGAAGAGATCGCCGACAGGGCGTTCTCAGCTGGAATTGAGCGGATGATTCTGCTCGATCTTGCCGCTGTCGGTTCCGGTGAGGGGCCTCCTCACCTGGAAACCTGTCTTGGCTGGAAGGAACGCTATCCGGACCTCGAGCTGATCACGGGTGGAGGGGTGAGAAACCTCGATGACCTCCTTGTATTGAAGAAAGCCGGGGTCGACGGTGTGCTCGTAGCCTCTGCCCTTCACGATGGCAGTCTCGGGCGTGCCGAGTTTGAGCAGCTTTCGCAATCCTGAGGCCGGGCGGCAATCAGGGACTGATTGCCAGCCCGATAAAAATTCCTCTTCCGCCCCCGGATCCTGCTGGGTTGCTCGAGAGCGGAAGACGCCCTTCGATGAAGAACTGGATGTTGTCTGAGAGGTGCAGGGAGAGGCCCGGCCGCAGGGAGATCTCCCAGGAGGTTTCAGCCAGGTCAGCTGTGATGAGACCGCCGTCGCGGCTGTCTTTTTCCCAGAGGGTTCCGCAGGCCGCCAGGTTGAGGGAGGTGAAGCCGTGGCGTTCGCTGTAGCCCAGTCGGCCGTCCCAGCGGTCTCCCTGCTGTCTGCCATGGTAGCTGTCAAGCGTCGTGGTATAGAGAGCCTGGGCGCGGAGGGTCCGGAAGGTGTTCCAGGTGAACTCGAGACCGGCGCCGCCCCCCGGCCGCCAGGAGCCGGATCCTGTGGCGAAGGCGTAGGGGATTTCTCCATTCGCATCTCCGGTGGGGGCTCCGAGCTGCAGTCGGGGGATCAGCCGCAACGCGTTACCATCAATGCGGCTGGAATTCAGGGTGAAGGTCTTTTCGATTCCCAGCTCCAGGTCGCGGGGGCCGGCGGTTTGACCCGGTATTCCATCGAGCTCCCAGCTTGATGTTCTGTAGCCGAGCTGGAGGTCAAGAAGCAGGTTGCCCGGAATGGCGGCGCTCAACCGGGCGCTGGAGTCGTGGAGCTGCCCGAGAGCCCCGGAGGATCCCTGCACCCGGTTGTACCAGGCGGTGGCAAGGTCGATCCCCGGGCTCCCGCTGATCGAGTTGCCAACCAGGGCGGAGAAGCTGCGGCTTTGTGGAAGGGTCGGGTCAAGGCCGAGGCCGAGTTCGAGGTCTTCCGCCGCGGAGGCCTCCGCGAGCAGCTCTTCCCTCTCCGGATTATCCAGGGACAACAGCTGCTGGTCGATGCGTTGCCGTGCCGCGGGAGAAAGCTTCGGCTCCCCGGTAGTTTTTTCTTCTCCTTCCCAGAGCGCGTCCAGGAGCGCGGCTGAACTTGCGACCAGGTGGGGGCCATGAGCCGGGCCTCCCAGCGCAACGATGGAGCTCGCATCGAGCTTGGTGTGCGCATGGTCAATCTGGGGAAGGGCATAGCCGGCGTAATCGCCACAATGCGAGGCAACCAGGGTGAAGGGGGCCGGGCTGTTGCGCTTGACCTGGAGACCCAGGCCACAGGAGAGCTCGCTGGCAGTTGCAAGGATCGCGGCGTCTCCGACCCGGATGCCCTGCAGCGGATAATCCCGGGGCCAGCCGGCCAGGGCGCTGAATGCCCACTCCAGGGGAAAGAGCAGGTCCGGTACGAGGTTGAAATTCACCTCGGGAAGCCGGAAGGAGGTGGTCAGCGATGCGAGCTTGACCTCGGCCTGAACCGGGATGCTCTCGTAGACCTTGCCGATAGCCTGGTAGAGGTCTTCAGCAATTTTCTCTGCGAGTCCTTCCTTTTCCCAGTTCGGGCCCCGCCGTCTACCGGCATTGAGATCGCCAA
>JAYGDV010000108.1:0-4995 GCA_046582735.1 Planctomycetota bacterium | reverse complement strand
GCAGCTTGCGGGAGATCTCCTGCCGGGTGCGGCTGATGACATCTGGCTGAAGGTAGCCTCCGGCTACAACAGGCTCAATATGATGACCACCGAGGGTGGGGCACAGGATAAGGAGTACCTGGCGAAGTATGCCGCCGACCGTGTACGCACGACCTCCACGACCTGGCTTGGAGCGACCCTGGGGTGCGCGGAGTGCCATGACCACAAGTTCGACCCCTATACCACCCGCGATTTCTACAGCTTCGCGGCCTATTTTTCCGACCTGGAGGAAAAGGGATACTATCCCGGGGCTGAGCGGACGGGTGAATGGGGGCCGCGGGTGAAAGTTCCAGGACAGGAGAATTCCAGCCGGCTTAAAGCGATTGCTTCCCGGCTCCGGGAGATCGAGGGAATCCTGGAGAAGGGAACTTCAGAGAGCCGCGCTGCCCGTCCGACCTGGGAAAAATCCTTGCAGCAGGAATCTGTAAGCTGGGTTCCCTTGAAGGCAGCCGGGTTGAGCTCGGCAGGGGGAACAAAGCTGGATGTGAAAGCCGATGGAAGTGTTCTTGCTTCAGGCCGGAACCCCGGCACAGACACCTATACGATCAGGGTCAGCCCGGGTTTCGGAGAGCTTACAGGTATCAGGCTCGAGGTGTTGCCGGACCCTTCCCTGCCCGGCAAAGGTCCCGGACGGGCCGGGAACGGGAATTTTGTCCTCAGTGAAATAGTCGCACGGCTCGAGGGTGGTGACAGCAAACCACAGAACCTGGAGTTTTCCGGCGCCAGCGCCAGTTGGGAACAAACCTCTCACGGCAAACTCACACCCTATGGGAAATGGAACGCCATTTCGGCCATCGATCGTGATGCAAAGGGTGCCAGCCCGGGGTGGGCTATCCTGCCGCAGAGCGGCAAGCCCAATAGCGCGTTTTTCAGGTTCAAGGAGCCGGTTGCAAAGGCCGGGGAAGGCCGGAAGCTGGTGATCGAGCTTCAACAGAATCACAGCAATAAGGGACATACCATCGGCCGGTTTCGGCTCTGGGGGACCACCAGTGCCAGCCCGCTGAAAGGCCTCTCCCCGGTTCCGCGGGAGATCCTTCAGATTGTTCACCTCGAAAAGGAAAAACGCTCAGCTGCCCAGGCCCGGAATCTCGATTCTTATTACTCTTCGGTTGCCGGGGAGTTGGCTGAGTTCCACAAGGAGTCGCAGGCGCTGGAGAAAGAAAAGAAAGCTGTCGAATCAGGGGCTCCTACCTCCCTGGTCTCGGTTTCGGGAAAGCCGAGGGAGATGAGGGTGCTGCCGAGAGGGGACTGGCTGGACAACTCCGGCGATGTTGTCACTCCCGCCGTCCCGGCTTTCCTTGAAAAAAATGCCGGCAGGAAAACCGGGCGAAGCCGGGTAGACCTCGCCCGCTGGCTGACCCGCAAAGACAATCCCCTTGTATCGAGAGTGTTTGTCAACCGGATCTGGAAGATGCTGATGGGAGGAGGGATCGTCAGGACCCTCGATGACTTCGGCGCCCAGGGCAGTGTGCCGAGCCACCCGGAGCTGCTTGACTGGCTTGCGCTTGAGTTCGTCTCCAACGGATGGGACGTCAAGCGGCTCCTGTGGACGATCGTTAACAGCGAGGCCTACAAGCGCTCATCGATGATCCGCAGGGATTACCAGGAGGTTGATCCCCTCAACCGGGCGCTCTGGCGACAGGGCCGCCTGCGCCTCGAGGCCGAGTTTGTGCGGGACAACGCCCTCACGGTCGCCGGCCTGCTGTCGGGGCGTGTGGGCGGGGTGAGTGTCCGCCCCTACCAGCCGACAGGCTATTGGGCGCACCTGAACTTCCCCAAGCGCAAGTACAAGCCGGATAAGGGGGAGAGCCTCTACCGGCGCGGAGTCTACATGCACTGGCAACGTACCTTCCTGCATCCCAGCCTGCTGGCCTTCGATGCCCCGACCCGGGAGGAGTGTACGGCTGAGCGAGTAGTTTCCAACACCCCCCAGCAGGCGCTGGTGTTGCTCAACGACCCGGTTTTTGTCGAGGCGGCAAGGGTCTTCAGCGAGAGGATCCAGCGGCAGGGAGGAGCCGATTTTAACTCGCGGCTGGATTTCGCCTTCAGTATCGCCCTGCAGAGGAAGCCGGCAAACTCCGAGAGACGGGTTTTTAAGAAGCTCTACCGCAGCCACCTTGAGCTCTACAGCAAGGATCAGGACGGTGCGCGGGCGCTGGTTTCCACCGGGGAGTGGCCGGTCGCAAATGGACTCCCACTGCAGGCCCATGCTGCCTGGACCTCGGTAGCCCGGGTGGTTCTCAACCTGCACGAAACCCTTGTTCGCTATTGAGACACCTTTTAAAGGGGTGCTGCCGGCCTGCTCTAGTGGCTGCAGGTCTACAGGCGTTTTCTGCGTGCAGGAGCAGGAGGCTTCTCGATCTTTTCCCGTGTGGACCGGGCCTTCTGAAGCTCGTCAATCTCACCCTTGAGACCTTTTACCTCCTGGTTGCTGTCCTGCAGGGCTTTCTCCGCGGTTGAAAGCTTTTCAGCCAGGGAGGCCAGCTTCCTGTCGATTTCTGCCAGGCTGAGCCGCCCGAGGTAATCAGGCGAGGGGCCCAGGTTGCCGGCCCTCAGCTGCAGGAAGATTTCAAAGGTTTCCGCAGAGGGCAGAGCGTAGGACTCCACTCTGCCGCTGCGGGCAATGTTGATCCCGATCACCTTTCCTTCGAGATTCACCAGTGGTCCACCGCATTCATTCGGGAAGAGATAGGTGTCATGCTGCAGGACGGCGGGGAAGTTGGACCTTCGCTGGCTCAGTGGGCCTGCCAGGAGATTCATCCTGTTGAGGCGGTTCTGGCGATCCGGCTCGATGTTGCTTCCCATCTTCGCATCGATCTCGAGGTCCTTGTCCTCACGCCTGATTTTCAGGTGGACCTTGTCGCCCGGAACCTTTCTGCCGAGCAGTTCTGCGACCTCGCGACCGCTGGAGACGGGCTTTCCATCGATCTCGAGAATCTCGTCGCCAACCTTGAGGCCAGCCTTGGCAGCCCCGGTTCCGGGGAATACCTGCCCCAGCCTGGCGCTGTCTTCGCGCTGGGAGAAGGAGATTCCGAGAATTCCCCGCTGCTTGAGCCCACGAGGGGCGACGCTGATAACGCCGAGGGCGATGACCCCTCCACCCGGACTGACAGTCGCGATAAAGCTTCCCACCGGTGGGGGCTCCTCCATGGAGAACTGTACGGGATTGAGCTTCCCGATCCGGCTCCCCTCCAATTGGAGGAGGGCGAGATCATGGCGCTGGCTGACGGCAACAACGCGGGCAGGCAGGGAACTTCCATCTGCGAGGCGGCATTCAATCTTCCCCCTCATCTCGCTGGCCTTGGTCAACACCTCGCCCTTGCCGCTGACGACGGTGCCAAGGGCGGCTTTTTTCCCATCGCAGTAAACCCGGACGGCGCAGTTGCCAAGGCCGGAGAGAATAGTTTTAAGGGGTGCATGGATGTTGGCATGGTCCCGTTCGTAGGGACGGGCTTCGCGCTCACGTTCGCGCTCCTGCATTTTTTCCAATTGCCGGCGGATCTCTTCCTGGGAAGGGGTGCCGCCCCTTCTTCCCTGCGCCAGGATGCTCGACAGCGGCGCAAGAACAAGCAGGAGGATGAGTACCCTCAGCAGGAGCCGGGAGATCGGGGACTTGTGGCGATTCATGGAACAGGAGGTCATTCATTCTCTCCCTGGTACTTTTCGAGTTTCACCTTGAGGATCAGGGTCTGGTCCTGGCGAAGAACGGCAACCTCGATTTCGTCCCCGGGCTTCTTTTCGCGAACGAGCCGGGCGAGATCCTGGAAGTTATTTACTGCCTTACCAGCGAAGCGAGTCACGATGTCGCCGGGGGTTATGCCGGCTTTTTCTGCTGGAGAGTTCTTGCTGACCTTGCCGATCCGGGCAATTTCAGCTTCCGGGTCGGAGGTGACACCAAGCCAGGGGCCGCCGCGGGCGGGACCGGTCGCCTGCTGTTGGCTGCCTCCCCAGGTTTCTCCCTTGGCCATCCTGTCCCATCCCTTGGTGAACGCATCGATGGGGGCATGCAGGTTGGCACGAATCGTGGAGCCGATCCTGCTGTTGATTCCAATGATCTTTCCCGCGGTGTCAAACAGTGGTCCACCGGAGTCGCCACCGACGAGGACGCAGTCGGTTCGGATTCCGTTCGGCCGGTTATCGAGGATCCTGCCGACTCTTACCGGGGCGCTCCTGCCAGGCTGGTAGCCGCCCGGATGGCCGATGCAGATGCACCATTGTCCCCGGCCGAGGTCTTTTGATCGACCCATTTTGGCGTAGGGCCACTCACCTTTTTCCTCGATCTTGATGAGGCCTGCGTCCATCGCTAAGTCGGCTCCCAGTGTTTTTCCTTTGAGCTGCTTGCCGTTGTGGAGGATTACGGTTACCGACCGGCCGGCCTTCCCGGAGACATGCCCGGCAGTCAGCACGTAGCCGTCTTCGGAGATGATGACGCCGCTGCCCTGCGCACCTCCGACCCGGAGACCCACCGTACAGGGGACAAGCTTCGCTGCCATCTCCCGGAAGCGGTTCTGCATCGCCTTGAGGTCGTCAAGATTGTCCGGGGCTTCTCCAGCCAGCAGCTTCTCGAGCCGACTGGCTTCCGCCGGTTTAGTATCCTGTGCGGTGAGCGGTTTGCTTCCTGCAGTGAACAGGATCGAGCAGACCGTCAGCAGGGTGATCGCACCGCGAATGAAGGTCGTCTTCATGCTTCTTCTCCAGTCAGACCAGGTCAACGGGGTAACCGGTTTCTACAGGTTCAGCACCCGTGTATTCAATGATACTCCACTAAACGGCCGACCTTAAGTGTTCTTCGGTGGCTGGAAGGTAAATATGGACCGTGGCAGGAGCAAACGCTCAGTCCTGCGGCCTGACGACAACCTTCAACCCCTGGCGGGATTCATGAAAGGCAAAGGCCTCGTTGATTTCATCGAGAGGGAAGGACCTGGTGATGTATTTACGCGCATCGATTTTCCCACC
>JAYGDV010000078.1:0-2220 GCA_046582735.1 Planctomycetota bacterium | reverse complement strand
TCATGACATCCTGTTCGCTGAGCTTGCCGACCCTTTTGCTGACAAAGGTTGCAGCGCCGTACCATGCTGAGCTGTTGTATCCCATTGGGCAGGCGATGATGTAGCCGTGCTTTTCAGCCAGCCTGGTGAACCCCGGGTAGCGGATCAGTTGGGAAGGGTTACTGGCCAGGCCGTGAAGGCCAATTATCAGCGGCCAGCTCTTTTTCTTGTTATAGGCTTCAGGGACATAGACCGTGTAGCCCATGTCTTTGTCTGCCTCCTTGAAGAAATAGCTTCGTGCCTGGATCTTGCCACGTTCAAGGGGTTGCTTTTTCACCGTCCCCTGCCAAGCCGGCAAGGGACCGGAAGAGCTGAAGAAGATAGAGGCCAGGAGGGCGAGGGGCAGGATGGTTCTGGTGTTCATTGCCTGGTGTCCGTTTTTCGGCTTCAGTCCGGATCCGCAACGGGCTCGGGGCCGACTCTACGGCTCCGCATAGTACCCGAGCAGGATAGCCATTTCATCTTCGGAGGTCAGGCCCCATTCAAGTGGCCGGGCATTCGGGCTGGGGGGGTCGTTATAGCGATGGGTGGCCCAATGCCGCAATCCCTGGCCAGGTTGAAGAACAAGGGGGGTGTCGAAGAAGGTGTTTACAGGGTCATCCCAGTCCCTGCTCAGGTAGACCCTGCGGACGTCCTGGCCATTTTCCGTCAGGAAGGCGCCGTATTCGATGCCGTGGCGATGCATGTGCGATGACAGCATGTAGACATGGGTTTCCCTGGAGACATTCCAGGTGCCACCCACGGTACGGGTCGCATTCGGGGGGACGTTGATGGTGTTGATGGTGTCAAAGATCGGCTCAACAAAGGTGGTAATTTCCCCGGGCTCGGCAAAGAAGAAGTTGATGTACACTTCGCCGATCATGGGTTCTGTGCCATTGAGGTTGAGATAATGAGAGTTGAGGTCAAAGTCGACATTGCGGTTAAAGCGCAGTCCGACTCCCTCGGGGAAGGCCAGTCCCTGGAAGGATGACTGGGACGCCGTTACAAACTCCCGCCGGGCGAAGTTGATGAAATCTTGGCCAATATCTCTGAAGCCAGCTCGTGGGGCCCTTCCTCCGGCCCACCTGTAAATGATGAAGTGGTGACTGTCATCTCTCATGTGAATGTCAATTCGCTTGACGTGGATGGTGTCGCCTTCGAAATCTGCGCCCTGCAGGGGGTTTCGTAGATAGTAAAAGACTTCTCTCTCGGCACGCGGCCCGATGGTGTAGTCCGGGAGCCGGACCTGGAGGCCGTTTTCGGGGACGGGGGGAGCAGGCATCCGGCCGATCGGGGGAGAGGGATTCTCCTCGAGGTCGGGTACTCCGGCTATGGTTCCTTCCAGTGGGGCTCCGGCCAGGATCCACTCCCGCACAGCCCCTGTTGCAGCGTCGGAAAGCGGTGTGGTGGCGTTAGCGGGCATCCTGTTGCCTTCTCCCGCGCCGGGCCCGATGAGCTTGCGGAGCAGGAAGCTGTTATCTGGATTCCCGGGATCAACCCTCAGCATTCCTGCGGCATCTGCTGTGTCGTTAGATGCCGCAATTCCAACCAGCTCACTGCGTGCTGCTTCGAGGGATCCAAGGGAGAGGTCTCCTTTTCTCGCCTGGCTGCTGTGGCAGGAAGAGAAAGCGCAAGTTGTTGCGAACAGGTTTTCATAGAGGCTCTCAAAGGACAGCTCCTGATCCTCTTCGCAGGCCTCCGCTTCTTCTGCGCTAAGGTCACCAGGGTTTTCACCTCCGAGGAAGAGAAAGTTCAGGATGTAGATGGCGTCGGTCAGGTCGACCTCTTCATCGTGGTTAGCATCTGCCATCGGCCGGCAATGGATCTCTTCACCTCCGGTGAACAGGTACTGGAGGATCCGGATAGCGTCGGTCAGGGTGATGGACTCGTCTTCATCCGTATCTCCGCGCATTGGAAGGTGGGAGCGGATGGCTCCGTCGCTGATCCAATCGAGCAGCATATCGATTTCCAGTTCATCGAGGGACTCACCTCCAAGGGGCATTCGGCTGCCGTGTTCGGGCGCAGGCATCAGGATCTTGTCGATCAGCGGACTCCTCGATGGGCTCCCGGCAACAACGACAGGGCTTCCGTACTGGGTACCGATGCTTCCCATCAGGGCCTGGTAGGTGCTCAGGTTGACACCGCTGGTGGCCTGGTTGATGTGGCAGCCGCCGCCGCCGCAGTTGGCGCTGAGGATTCCCT
>JAYGDV010000073.1:0-1782 GCA_046582735.1 Planctomycetota bacterium | reverse complement strand
GCGGGAATCACGGTGCCCTGGGGAAAGGTAAAATCATTCTGATCAGCAGGGTCGCGCAACCCGTTGAGCCTCCAGCCTGCACCCAGGGCCGCATCGTAGAGCAGCTGGTCGGAGGTGGATCGATTGAAGAGCTCGACGAATTCCATCGGGGAAGCTCCCTGCGGCGATTCGGGCGGGTGGTAGTGGATCTCGTTGATCACCACCCCTCCGACACGCGGAAGCGAGTTTTCCTCGCCCGGGGTCGCAGAATTCAGAACCGTGAAATCCCGGCCGGTGGAGTGAACCCAGGTTCCGCTGCTGCGCCCTGGTTCTACAACGCCGTAGCGCATGCCGGTCATCCATTCGGCTGGCTCGACGACTGAGGAGCCCAGGTAAATCTCTCCACCATTTGCTGCCGGCTGCAGGGCGCCTCCGGAAGAAATAAACAGGTAGCCTCGTGAAGGGATGACGGAACCAGCAGGCAATTGGAACATCGGCGACACTCCGAATTCAGTTTTCTCATCACCGAGAAACCAGCCACTGACATCCGCCTGTTCAGCGCCCGGGTTGTACAATTCGATGCCGCCCGCATCTCCCCCCCCGGCGGTTACAACCTCGTTGATCCAGACGCGAGGCGTTCCCGGCAGGCCATTGGCCCGCCCCGGGGATCCGTGAATCTCCGCGCTCGATCTCCAGGAGAGAGGACGGTCAGGATCTCCGCCGGGATCTGCCATCACCAGGGAGCGGCCGTAGCCATCGGCAGAAAGAGGCCAGAAATCCTCATCGTCATAATCCACCGAGACAATCGTTCCGCCTTCCCTGTCCTTCAGGGTGACCTTCTCGCCGCCATTGGAAAGGCTGTCGGAATATTCACCTCTCGCCGGCGCATCCGGGAACGCCCCCAGGAAGGCCCACTCGTTTGCAACCAGCAGGTGAAACTCTCCAGGGGCCAGCACGGTACCTTCACTGAAGGTGTAGTCGATACCGTTTGAGAAACTGAGCCCGGAAAGATCGATGGTGAGGTCACCTGAATTCTCAAGCTCGATGAATTCAAAATCCTGCCCGGCAGGCGGGTTGTACATGATCTCGCTGATGCGTAAGTCATCGTAGACCGGTGGCAATTGGAAGACCGCCTCATTGAGAGCGCTCCAGTTCTGCCCTGAAAGAATCCGCGCCTTGACCACCGAGTAGTCCCGAATGGAGACCTCGCCGTTGTAGATCATTGCCGTGGGAGAGATCGCACCGCTGCCCGGGACGCGGGGATCGAGCCCATCGAGACTGTAGTAGATCGTTCCCTGCTGGCCGCCTGGCCTCGAGATCACCAGGTTGAAGCCCGCCTCCACCACCCCACCGAAGCGGTTGAATACAGGCGCGGCCGTCCGGGGATACAACCCGGCGGAGGTCAACGCATTGAGCACAATGCCGGAGCGCCTCGGAAAATAGGTTGCCTGGAGCCTGTTCTTCTCGACCTGCCAGTGCGAGTCAGGGCGATAGAACTCGTAGGGCCCATTGCGCCACTGGTCGACATCGCGGCGGTAATCACCCCACCTTGCCGATTCACAGGCAATCGCAGGCTCGATCTCGTTCGTTCGGCGCAGGAACCGGGCCTCCGTGGCCTCGGGAGTCAGGGCGCCACCGTTAAAGAAATGACGGTGCACACGGTCACCGAAGAGCACGCGGTACTCTTCGTTTGTCCGCAGCCGGTTGTGGAGCCCGGAGGGAGCATTCCCCTGGTTCACCGATAGCCTGTTATCGTTGACCCCCTCGAGGATTCTCTCCGCATCCCAGCTGAAGAAACGCCAC
>JAYGDV010000022.1:0-5069 GCA_046582735.1 Planctomycetota bacterium | reverse complement strand
GGACAACGGCATCGCCAGCTGTTTCGAAGCAAAGAACGGCAACCGCCTGTGGATGGAGCGCCTGGGCGGAGGGCACAGCGCCTCGACGGTTTCCGCCAGCGGGCTCGTCTACTTCGTCTCCGACAAGGGAGTAACCACGGTCGTTCGCCCGGGGAAGAAGTTCGAGGTCATAGCAAAGAATGAACTAGGTGAGCGCTGCTCGGCATCACCTGCCATCAGCGGAGGAACCATCTACATCCGGAGCCACAAGAACCTCTTTGCCATCAAGACCGTCGGGAAATAATCATCGACGGGGGAGCACCGGCACCCGCTGGTTGTTGACAGCGGGAGGCCTACGACTGAAGATGAAGGCTGTGTGGCAATCCCATTCAGGAGGTTTTCGATGCACAGGCTAGCGACGCTGGGAGTATTTTTTCTCGTATTGTCCCTCAGGGCAGGTACCGCCCATGCCCAGCAGAAGATCCGTCCCCACACCTGGAGCGGCATCGAACGCATCGTTGCTGTCGGTGATGTGCACGGCGACCACGAGCAGTTCCTCAAGACCCTCTTCTGTGCAGGGGTCATCGACCCGGAGAACCGCTGGGCCGCCGGCAAAACCCACCTGGTGCAGACAGGAGATCTCTTCGACCGCGGGCCGAATTCGCGCAAGGCGATGGACCTCCTGATGAAACTCGAGCCAGAAGCTGAAAAGGCCGGCGGCAAGGTTCACTGCCTCGCCGGGAACCACGAGGAGATGATCCTGCGGGGCGACTGGCGCTACGTGCACCCAGGCGAGGTCCAGGCCTTCGGCGGCAATGACAAGTACCGCGCCGCGATCGGCCCCGAAGGTCTCTACGGCAAGTGGATCCGCAAACACAACGGGGTTATCAAGATTAACAACATCCTCTTCCTGCACGGCGGGCTCGGCGGCGCCTACTCCACCATGTCCCTCGACCAGCTCAACGAAGGGATCCGCAAGGGACTGGCGACCGGCACCGGCATGGCCCGCGATTCCAATGGACCACTCTGGCACAGGGCGCTGGCCAAGGGAGACGATGCCAGCGTCAGCGAACAGGTCAAGCCGATCTTCAAAACCCATGCAGTGAACCATATCGTCCTGGGGCACACGCCCTTCGGACGTATCATCCCCAAGGCAGGCGGGAAGGTGATCCTGATCGACGTCGGCATGTCAAAGGCCTACGGAGGACCGGCCGGCTGCCTCGTCATCGAAAAGGGAGTCTTCTACGCCGTCTACGCCGGGCACCCCGTGATGAAGTTGCCGGTTAAAACGAAGGCTTCGGCCGCGGTGAAAAAATAGGGGCCGAAACCCAGCAGCCTGCCGCAAACTCCTCGATCACTGGCAGGCTGTATAGGTTGTGCAGCCAAGGTCACCAACGCTGTCAACCGCATCCGGATCCAGCCCGCAGCCGCTCCCGAAATCAGGCGGCCCCGGAGCCGCCGGGGGATCTCCCGCGCTGAAAAGGTAGGTCAGCACGTACACTCCATCGGTGAGGTTAACCATTGCATCGTTGTTGAGGTCGGCCGCCTCCATACAGCCAAGATCTTCACCACCGCGAAAGAGGTAATCGAGCACGCGGATCCCATCGGAGAGCTCAATCCTGCCGTTGGAATCAACATCTCCACGGGAAAAGACAGCGCCCGGGACTTTTATCACAACATCATCCTCCCGCGGCTCAACCACGATGGAAAATCCTCCGCTGGCCGCGGCATTCTCACTGCTTACTATGATTGTGTAGGTCCCGGGGTCGAGATCGACCTCAAGACAGGCATTGGCAGCCGGGTCAGGACATCTGTCATTGAAGGCAATCTCGTCACAGAAATCATTCCAGAAGGAGACAGTGGGTGCGAAAACATCAGAGGTCACGGCGATGATTCCCTCTAAGGTCTCATCGACGACCAGGGAGTAGACCTCAACCGGGAGATCAAACGGCGGCAGGAGGCAACCGCTCGCTCCGAGCTCCCCCACGCTGAGCTCATCCACCCTGAGGATGCCGGATTCGCAGCGGTCGCAGAAGGTGCCGACTCCCCCATCGCATTGGGC
The DNA here is from genome assembly GCA_046582735.1 of Planctomycetota bacterium. Lineage (GTDB taxonomy): Bacteria > Planctomycetota > UBA8108 > UBA8108 > UBA8108 > UBA8108. The sequence goes on along the minus strand of JAYGDV010000022.1, from coordinate 3,028 downwards.
GAAGAGAGTAAAGCCACCGCCCTGCCCCGCTCCGAAGCTGCTGACGCCGACGAAATAGGTGCCTCCGGGAAGCTCCTGGGTAATGCGTGAATTCAGTCCATCACCGCCATCGTCATCCTGGGCAACCAGTTGGCAGTTGTCATCATAGAGCTGGAGATAGGTGTCATAGGTTCCGGTCAGGTCGATCGTGACCTGCCCTCCATCGACATCGAGGATATAGAAATCAAGCGACTGCCCCGAGCTCCTCGAGCAGGCTGTCTGGGGAAAATCCCTGTCCAGTGGGTCGTTGCAGAGGAGCTGTTCGAGCTCGCAGTCTACACAGGGATTACTGTCGGCATCGCAGGCATCCCCTGTTCCATCCCCATCGAGATCCGCCTGGTTCGGATTGGGAATGTCGATGCAGTTATCCTCGTCATTCGGAACTCCGTCACCATCGTCATCGAGGGGAAGCGCCCCCTGGTTCCTGACCATCAGGACATAGTCACCTGAGCCAGAGGAGAATCCGTGGACCAGGATCCAGTAGGTAACCCCCTCCATGGCATTCCAATCGACAATCGTCTGCAGCCCACAGGCATCATCGTTGCTCGTGACGCACAGCGGCGCATCGCAGGTGCCCTCGAAGATACTGAGGCGGGTATCGTAGACGCTTCCACAGGTCTCCGCCCGCATACCCTCGCCTGTACCGATGAGGCTGTACCAGACACCAGGGGCGTTGCTCGCGCCGCAGGTCGAGCTCTCGGGGTCCTGGGAAGCTAAGAAGGTGCTGCCCTCGACGGTAGCGCTCAGGCCGACTTCACCGGCGGCATTAACCTCTTCGGCGAAAGGAAGCTCGGTGGCATCGATGCACAGGTCATTTTCGGGTGCATCCGGGTTGATCACCACGCCCTCACAGGCATCGCCCACACCATTGCCATCTGCATCTTCCTGGTTCGGGTTGGGAGTATCGACGCAATTATCCGCTGCGTTATCCACTCCATCGTTGTCTGCATCATCAGCAGCGGGAATAGCATCTCCACTGTTGACCGTCAGGTTGTAGATGCCGGAAAAGATATTCCAGCCGTGCACGAGAACCAGGTAGGTGACTCCCTCGACTCCGTCCCACTCAACCGTTGACTGCAGGCCGCAGAAATCATCATTGCTCGTGACACAGAGCAGGGCGTCGCAGTCTCCTTCAAAAATGCTCAGCCGGGTATCGTAAAGGCTCCCGCAGGTTTCGGCGGTGATCCTCTCACCGTTACCCACCACGCTGTACCAGACACCCGGGGCGTTGCTCGCACCACAGGATGCATTTTCAGCATCTGTGGAAAAGAGGAGCGTACTGCCTTCAACCGCAACTACCCCACCAGCCGGCAGGTCGAGAGCCTGGGCATCCGGGCACAGATCATTTCCCTGCTGGGCCTGAAGGGTTCCAGCCACAGCAAACAACAACATCCAGAGAGCTATTCTTTGCATTTTTTTCCTCCACGGGAGCTTCAGTACGAGTCATTTTACTCCACCCCAAAAATGCCTCCAGAACCAAATCAAGCCCACCCGAATATAGAGAGAGAATAAAGCGAATTGTTCAGGCGAGAATTTCCCGGATCACCCGGCCATGAACATTTGTGAGCCTGCGCTCGATGCCGTTGTGGTAGAAGGTCAGGCGTTCGTGATCGAGACCGAGCAGGTGCAGCACGGTGGCGTGGAAATCATGCCAGCTTACCGGGTCGACGGCGGCGCTGTATCCCGTCTCGTCGCTCTCCCCGAAGGCAATCCCCGGCCTGAGCCCGGCACCGGCCAGCCAGACAGTGAACCCGGCGTTGTTATGATCCCTCCCCTTGCCAAGCTTATCAGCAGCGGACTGGGTAAAGGGAGTCCGCCCGAACTCGGTAGTAAAGGTAACGAGAGTGTCCTCGAGCATGCCGCGTCGGCGCAGATCCTTGAGCAGCGCTGCCACCGGCTGGTCGATCCGCTTTGCCTCCCGGGAGTGGTTACCGACCATGTCCTCGTGACCATCCCAGCTGGTACGGGGTTTGCCTCCAAGCGGCCCGCCGGCAAACAGCTGCACGAAGCGGACTCCCCGCTCGAGCAACCGGCGGGCCAGGATTCAATTGCGCGCAAAGTCACGCGTCTGCTCACCTGCAAGCCCGTACTCATCAGTCAATTGTTTCGATTCACCCGAGATGTCGCTGACACCCGGAATCGAGACCTGCATCCGTGCAGCCAGCTCGTAGCTCTTGATTCGCGCATCGAGAATAGAATCTCTGCCCCCCAGGCGCGCGAGCTGCCGCTGATGAATATAGTCCAGCAGTTCCCCCTCTTCCCTTGAGGATCCCGGTGAGTTCTTTCCGGGGGCAAAGAGGTCCCGTACCGGCTGATTGCCGCTGCTGAAGGGAACCCCCTGGTGCTCCCCCGGAAGAAACCCGTTGCTCCAGCTCGAGGCCCCGCCACTGGGCGCACCCCTTGCATCAGGCAGAACGACGAAAGCTGGCAGCGAATCGGAAAGGTTCCCGAGCCCATAGGACAGCCAGCTGCCGAGAGAGGGAAACCCGTTGACCTGGAAACCGCTGTTAGAGAGAAAAAGCGCCGGAGTGTGGTTACCGGTTTCCGAGTGCATTGAACGAATCACCGTCAACTCATCGGCCACGCCCGCAAGGTGAGGAAAAAGCTCCGAAACCCAGAGACCGCTCCGCCCCCGCTGCCGGAACTCCCAGTCATTCTTACGTATCCTGCCCACCCGGCCGAAGAAGACATCCGGCCGTTTTCCCGGAGGGGTCTTACCGTGAAACTTTTCGAGCTCGGGCTTGTAATCAAAGGAGTCGACCTGGCTGAGCCCTCCCACCAGGCAGATGTTGATCACCCGTTTCGCCCTTGGGGCGAAGTGCGGAGCCCGGGTGCCTGTCTCTTCGGCTCGCAGCATGCTGGAGAGGGCCGTTGCCCCAAGCCCGTGAACTCCCCAGTTGAGGAAGCAACGACGGTTTAACAGGGCTGGTTCGTGAAAACTGGGGAACATGACCTACTCGATGAGTACAAACTCGCTGGAATTAAAGAG
>JAYGDV010000566.1:0-9504 GCA_046582735.1 Planctomycetota bacterium | reverse complement strand
GGCAAATTGATAGGAATCGTCACCAACCGGGATGTTGATTTCGAGCCGAACCGCAGCCGGCTCCTGGAAGAAGTCATGGTTACCGAGCTGGTAACTGGTCCCGAAGGCGTCACCCTGAACGAAGCGAACAAGATCCTTCGCCAGTCCAAAAAAGGCAAGTTACCGATCATCAACGAAAAGGGTTGCCTTGTTTCCCTCGTGTCACGAACGGACCTGAAAAAAAACAGGGACTTCCCCGATGCCAGCAAGGATGAAAGCAAGCAACTCAGGGTCGGCGCCGCCATCTCTACCCAGCAGGCTGACCGTGAAAGACTCGAGAGACTGGTCGAAGTCGGCGTCGACCTGGTCGTGATTGACGCCGCCCAGGGAGACTCGGTCTTCCAGGTCGAGATGATCGAGGAGATCAAGAAGAACTACCCGGCAGTAGATGTCCTCGCAGGCAACGTCGTGACCACCAACCAGTGCGCGCACCTCATCGATGCAGGAGCAGACGGCATCCGAATCGGCATGGGTCCCGGCTCTATCTGCATTACCCAGGACACAATGGCTGTCGGCCGGGCCCAGGCGACTGCAGTTTACCAATGTGCCAGTTATTGCAGAACGCGTGGGGTCCCGGTGGTTGCCGACGGGGGGATCAATAATACAGGTGCCCTTGGAAAGGCCCTGGCGCTCGGAGCCAACGTGGGAATGATGGGGTCGATGTTTGCCGGAACACAGGAAACTCCTGGAGATTATTTCTACAAGGATGGAATGCGGGTCAAGAAATACCGGGGGATGGCCTCGGTCGAGGCAATGGAGCGCGGCGGAGGGAAGCGCTACATGTATTCCAACAGTAACATCAAGGTCGCACAGGGAGTGTCGGGCCTGGTTGTCGATAAGGGCTCGGTCTATGACCTGGTTCCCTACCTCGTACAGAGCCTGCGCCAGTCATTCCAGGACATGGGGCATCGTACAATCGCAGATCTTCACCTGGCGCTCGAAAACGATGGGATCCGCTTTGAAAGACGATCTCCTTCAGCCCAGCGCGAAGGTGGAGTCCATGGTCTCATGGCCTACGATGAACCGTTCAGGGAAGGCGGGCGAGAGAGACAATAATCACTCCCCCTGTTACCCCTGTGCCTGCTAAGCTATCGTTGATTTCCCAGGAGCCCCCCGGGCCCTGGCTTTTACCCAATTGATTATCCGGAACCAGATCCCTTGCCTGAATTCGTAGCAATATTGGACTTCGGCTCGCAGTACACGCAGCTGATCGCACGCCGGGTCCGCGAACAGAAGGTCTATTGCGAGATCCTGAAGTGTGACACTTCCCCGGAGGATCTCTCAGGCAGGCAATTGAAGGGAATCATCCTCTCAGGCGGCCCTTCAGGTGTGTACGAAGAGAATGCCCCACGCTGCAATCCAGCTATCTTCGATCTCAACGTGCCCATCCTGGGGATCTGCTACGGCATGCAGCTTGGTTGCGAGATTCTCGGCGGCAAGGTGATTCCTGCCAAACACCGGGAATACGGCTCCACCGAAATAGAAATCTCCCCGGAAGACGACCTCTTCAGCGGCCTCGACACCTCGGCCACTGTCTGGATGAGCCATGGCGACCGCGTCACCGATATCGAAGAGGGATTCGAGACCATCGCAAAAACAGACAACTGCCCCCACGCCGGTATCTGGCACAGGGAATCAGGTTTTCGCGGAATCCAGTTTCATCCCGAGGTGACTCATACTCCCGAAGGAAAAACGATGCTCCGCAACTTCCTCTACTCCATCTGCAACTGCTCGGGTGACTGGTCACTGAGCCGGTTCATCGAAGAGAAAACCGAGGAGTTGAAGGCGACTATCGGCTCGAAGAACATCGTCCTCGGCCTCTCCGGTGGAGTTGATTCCAGTGTCGTCGCCCTCCTTCTTGACCGATCCATCGGCAAGCAACTGACCTGCATTTTCGTCGACAACGGTGTCCTGAGAAAAGATGAACGTGAGCAGGTAAAGAAGATGTTTACCGACAATTACGAATTCAACCTGCGGGTTGTCGATGCGACCGAAGTCTTCCTCAACAATCTTGCCGGCGTTACAGATCCCGAAGAGAAGCGCAAACGAATCGGCAATACGTTCATCGATGTATTCAAAGAAGAAGCTGCCGACATTCCTGATGTCGAATTCCTCGCACAGGGCACACTCTATCCCGATGTCATCGAGAGTCTTTCACCCATAGGCGGCCCCTCAGCCACCATCAAGAGCCACCACAATGTCGGCGGCCTGCCTGAACAACTCGGCTTTGAACTCGTGGAGCCCCTCAGGAGCCTGTTTAAAGACGAGGTTCGCCAGATCGGTAAAGAGCTCGGCCTGGCCCCGGAGCTCCTCCACCGGCAGCCATTCCCCGGCCCAGGCCTCGCGGTCAGGGTGCTCGGGGAAGTGACAGCCGACCACCTCGATACCCTCCGCAACGCAGATGCCATCATCCAGGAAGAGATCGAACAGTGGGAAGGTTATCCGGGCATCTGGCAATCCTTCGGAGTGCTGCTCCCGGTGCAGACGGTGGGGGTAATGGGAGACCAGCGAACCTACGACAATGTTATCGCCCTTCGCATCGTGGAATCTCTCGATGGAATGACGGCCAACTGGATTCACATTCCCCAGGATATCCTGGCTTCTATTTCATCCAGGATCTGCAACGAGGTGCCGGGAATCAACCGGGTCGTCCTCGATATTTCCTCCAAGCCCCCGTCCACCATCGAATGGGAATAAGCAGGCCAGCCCCATGACCGACCAGGAAGGCAAACTCGACGCCACCGGGAGGTGTTTCGCAATTGTCGCCTCCCGCTTCAACGATTTCATAGTTGAGGGGCTTCTCAAGGGTGCCACGGAAACCCTGGAGGAGCTTGGAGCAGGGGCTGATTCCATCGAGATCTACCAGGTTCCAGGAGCCTTCGAGATCCCGGCGATAGCACGCAAACTGGTTGAAGAACACAGGTTCGATGCGGTCATCTGCCTCGGTGCCGTCATCCGTGGTGAGACTCCGCATTTTGACTACGTCGCAGGAGAATCAGCGCGCGAGCTTGCCCACCTGGCCGCCAGGAGTCCCATACCGGTCATCTACGGGATCCTGACAACCGACACCATCGAGCAGGCGCTCGACAGGATCGAATTCAAGAAGGACGGCAACAAGGGGTCCTATGCGGCGAGGGCTGCAGTGGAAATGGCCGACCTCTTCGCCAGGATGAAGGCGGAGCCACACTCCTGATGCCTAAACGAAACAGAACACTCGCCAGGGAGATCGCCCTGCAGACGCTCTACCAGCAGGATCTCGCAGGCAACAACTTACAGAAAATGTGGCTCTACAGGGATTGGGAGATCAGTGCGATCCTGTCGGAGGCCACCGAAAACCACAAGGTTCGTGACTATGCCAAGGTGCTCATCCTGGGAACACTGAAAAATATCCGGGAGCTTGATGAGCGCATCAGCAAGGTCACCGACAACTGGAAGATGGAGAGAATTGCCGCCGTGGATCGTGCAGCTCTTCGCCAGGGGCTCTACGAGTTGCTTGAGATGGCGGATGTTCCTCCAAAGGTCGTTATCAATGAAACTGTCGAACTGGCCAAGACCTACAGCACTGCCAAGTCAGGTGCCTTCGTTAACGGGGTCCTTGACAAGCTCTACCAAAATCTGTCAGCCACGTCCGAAAGCTGACTAAAAAAAATCCGGAGGCCGGTTGAATGGCATGGTTCAAAAACTGGAGATCGGGCAAAAAAAAACCTCCCGAGGCGGCACCCGCAGAAGCCGGTGAAACCCCACCCAATGTAGAAGAGGAGCCGACAGGGGGTGAGCCCGGAGCAGAAGCCGCTTCCGTGGAGCCTGCCCCTGCAGCCACGGCCCCACAGCAGCAGGAAGAGCCGGCAAAGGAACCGGAGAAAAAGAAGAAGTCTGCCTGGTCCATCCTGCGCAGAGGCCTGGAGAAAACCCGCAAGAGCATTGCCGGGGTCTTCAGCCTGGGCAGGGCAATCGACGAGGAACTCGTCGATGAAATCCAGGATAGTCTCATCGCAGCTGATTTCGGCCCGGAAACCGTAACCGAGCTGATCGAGGGAGAGGACGGCCTGCGCAAGGCCTGGAAAGAAAAGAAACTCAGGGAATCAACCGAGGTTCGCGATTTCCTCAAGGAACTGCTGAAGAGCAATCTCAAGAAAAGAGACAACAGCCTCCTGCAGGCAACCGAGGCACCGACTGTTATCCTCGTTTCCGGGGTCAATGGAACCGGTAAAACCACCAGCATCGCAAAGCTCGCCCACAGGCTCACTGCCGGGGGCAAGACTGTGATTCTTGCCGCAGCTGACACCTTCCGCGCCGCTGCGGTTGAGCAGCTGACCATCTGGAGCCAGCGACTCGGCATCGAGATTGTAACGGGAGAGGCTGAGTCCGACCCAGCCTCCGTAGCCTACAGGGCCGCAGAACAGGCCGTTGAATCCGGTGCAGATTACCTGATCGTCGATACCGCAGGACGTCTCCACACCCAGACCAACCTGATGAAAGAGCTCTCCAAGATCAGCAATGTGCTGGGAAAGAAGATCAGCGGAGCCCCCCACGAATCATTGCTGGTTCTCGATGCCACCACTGGACAGAATGCCCTCCTGCAGGCCTCCAATTTCCTGGAGGCGGTCCAGGTAAGCGGCATAGTCCTGACGAAGCTGGATGGAACCGCCAAGGGAGGGATCGTGGTCGCCATCAACAACCGCCTCCAGATCCCCGTCAAGTTTATCGGGGTTGGAGAACAGGTTGAGGACCTCGAGGCCTTTAACCCTGATGGATTCGTCGATGCCCTGCTCGATTAAGCCGGAAGCGCCGGCTGATAACAGATGCCCAGATCAGAATCCAAACGGCAGGCAATCGGCCTCGTTCAACCGGAAAGGCAGGCTCATGCTCTGGAGTGACTGGCTCTCATTGGTGCCGAACTTCGACTGGAAGTAGACACGGAATCGAACGAATCTCGTACCCTTGAGATTCCTCGGATCACGCACCTGCCCCTTCAGCTCACCGGCCTGGCCATGAACATCGAGGCTCTCTCCGGCGCTTTCCCAGACCACGACAGCTCGTGTTCCCGGGGGCTGCTGGAAGGCATTGTAGACCACCCGGGCGCCATCGAGAATGAGGCCGTGGCTGGAAGCTGAGAAGCCCGGTCCTACACCGAGACGATGGATCCGGGAAACGGCAACCGATTCGACGATATCCCAGAGGAAGGGCCCAGTCGTGACACTCGGGTTGACCCCCTGGCTCCTGATTCGCGATGTCGGGGAAAACTCGATACGGATCCGGCCATTTTCCGCACCCCCACCCAGGCCACCGAATGGCGTCCCGGTAAGGTTCGGCGGAGAAGACTGGCTGACACGACGATTACCCTCGTAGAGGCGAATACCCGAAGAGAAGAAAGGAGGCAACCTGTTTGCCTGTCCGGCGCTGACGTCAGACTGGAACCCGTTCTCTATCGTGATCGTATTCTTGACCTGGAGGAAAATCGTTCCGCCGGCCCCGGCACCACCATTACCGGCGAGATCAATCGACTGGTAAGCATTACCCCCGCGGGCAAGAAGCTTCGAGGTCGAACGCAGATAGAGGTCATTGGCAACGATATTGATAATACCACCACCACCGCCACCGCCTGTTCCGGGAGCGTAGAGCGCCTCGCCCTTGTAGGGATAGGTTCCCGAGATACTCCCGTTCTGGTAGGTACGGCTGACATTGGCGCTGGCGCCGCCACCGCCTCCGCCGAGGCCACCGACAAGCGCCAACCCGATAATGACATTGTTGAGATAGAGACGCTGGTCCCTGAAGTTGATCAGGTCACCACCCTGTCCGATCAAATTATTGGGGTTACCACCACCACCGGGCAGGAGAAGGACAGATCCATCGCTACCGGCCCTCAGGTTTCCACCTCCACCGCCACCGCCGCCGGACTCGAAGCAGTCGATTCCACAGAAACGGCCGCCGAGGCTTGTTCCTCCGGTCGACCCGGAGACCGGGGGATTCAGGATTCCGAAGTTGTTGGCCGTTTCGATGATATTGGGAAGGATCGAGTCACCCGCATCCACAACAACAATATTGCCGGGAACCACATCGAAATTCGTGACCATTCCCCCATCGCCTCCGCTTCCACCACCGGCTCCGGGAACACCTCCCAGTCCGTAGGACGGCAGGCTGCCTCCCTGGGTAAACCGAAGTGCGCCGCCGTGCCCACCGGAAGCATCGATGGTCCCGGAAATTTCCGCGTAGTCCCTGACCGAGATCCGCAGGGGATTCGGACCGACAGCTCTCAAGATAACGTCCTCGTCGATGATGAGCGTAGAAAGATCCATGAAGCCGGGATTGTTATCCGCAGCGCGGGTTTCCTTCACGAGATTGCCAACGGGAGAACGCAGGGTGCTGGAGGCTGTATCAAAGACCCAGATCGAAAGGGGTCGCCCGGTCTGCTCATCGATGAGCGGAGCTCCCGTATCAGGACTGAGGCTTTGCATAAAGCGCAGGTGAACTACTCCGTCTCTTCCACGGCCGAACTCCGGCTCTTCAGGCGCCTCGATAAAGCCGCCGTTCATCAGAACGGTCGGATCATCTGCAGGCTCGATGGTGCTTGGGGAGATGAATACCGAGGTCCCGCTCGAATGGGACACCCGGGTGCCCTCGATTGCACGGGTCAGGCTGGTGAAGGTATTGGCTGTCTTGCCGCTGTAGGCGATAACCTCTTCATCTATTTTCACCTTTCCTGAATTAGGGAAAGCCTGTGTCGACTGAACCCGGATCGTCTGGTTGCGGTTATTGGAGCCGCTCAGGGTAGAGGTAAGCCTGGTGGATGCCTGGAGGGTCATGCAGAAAGGTGTCCCACCTGTTCCGCTCTCGAGGCGAATATATCCATCGCCACCCTTCCCTGCTCCTCCAGTACGATTCTGGCCATTGGAGGGACCGCCTGTCCCGGCGGTTCCACCCCTGACCTGCAGGCTGTCACAGGTGCTTACGTCAACACTTCCAGTGGCACGCAGGTGGATCGATCCTCCACTACCGCCGGCGCCCGCGCCGCCATTGGTCGTTCCACCGGGAGCCTGGCCCGGCGGGACCCTGCCCGAGCCGCCCAGGCCGCCATTGGCCTGAACCGAACCGATTATAATTACTCCGCCGCGTGCGGTCAGCCTCAAGGCACCTCCGCCACCACCACCTCCCGCACCGCCAGTAGCGGCAAACTCACCGCCGGTTACGCGGGAAAGACTGGCTCCGCCACCGCCTCCGCCCGACCCGGTGGTCAGGGGGGTGAGCAAGGCGTTTCCACGTATCACGCCACCACTGCCCACGCGGGGTGCGGCAAAATTTGGAATATTGGGGTTACCGTAATTACCATCGCCACCAGCATCCCTGTGGCCACCGCCACCGCCGGGAGCTCCGGCAAAGGTCGAGTTCCTGGCCTGGTCAGGATTGATAGCCGCCGGAGTCGTTCCTCCGGCACCACCACCATTAGCTCCGGCCGTGGCCGGCTCGAGAAGACGGACACTCGCCCCCGCATTCAGCTGCATGAGGGCGCCGTTGCCTCCATCTCCGCCACCGGCGGTACCATCGCCACCTTGCCCACCCACCAGCGACCCATCCGCACCATCACCACCATTGAGATCGAGAACTCCCATGACGGTAAACACCGGGTCTGTATCGGACGCATCGTTGCCACCACCGGAAACCCGCATCACGAGGGAGCGCTCCCCCTGCACGAAGACAGTGGTCTGGGGTGCAATAGTGAAGCTCGCAAAATGAAATTCATCGAATGCCTCACCGGGATTCGTGACCCTGTTTCCATCGGGGCTACCATCATCGGTGAGGATATAGGGTCTCGATTCCTCGGCAATAATCGCCGGCTCTCCCTCGAGGGCAACATTCCTCAGGAGAACATGAGAAACGTCTACACGGTCGGTATCGATCAGGTAGTACTGGCCGGTGATCGTGTCGGGGTCGATGAAATCATCGACTGGCTGAATCTCGAAGTAGACCTGTGCCAGGCCTTCACCGAACTGGTAAACATCGTTGGTGCTCGTATCACCCTCCAGGAGGCCGGGGTTGTAAGGCGATCCCCAACTCGCGCCTGTCTCGTTGAGGTTCTGGCCGAAATCGTTATCAAAAGACTCAACAATCTCGCCTGAACGCCATCCGGGGACGGCATCTCCAGGACGGTCCTCAACCCAGTAATATATGAACGAGGGCGCCTCATAAGCATGCTCAATGAAGTCGCGCTCACCGGCATCGGGAATCGGCCGCACCCTGAAATGAACCTTCCAGTACCTCGGGGGAGTGACTCCACCTTCGACTGTCTCGTTCAGGTCCCTGAAGAGCGGATCACACTGCGCGTCCCACACGAAGGTCCGGCGAAGTCCGCCTGAAGGAAGGAGCCTCCGGCCGGGATATTTATGCTGGATGGTTCCGCAGGTAATCTCGAATTTCCCATCGTTATCGGGGTCCTCATCGCGCGGTTTGGCGGAGTTCCAGTCAAGCTCCGGCTGTCCGGCATCCACGGCCCATTCGAACTCCATGGTGTAGGAAGCATCTACGACCAGCTCATAGCAAGTGTAGTCAAAACGTACCGGGCCCGTTGAAACGCCACTGGGAACTCTCATCCCGTTGACAACCGCACCGATCACCTCGATCAGGTTCTCATTGGCAACCGGTATCTCAACTCTATTGGAGACACCCGCAGTGCTCCTGGCGACAATTCCCAGGTTCTCGCGCGGAAGAGCGAACGGAAAGGAAACATTGTTATTCCCATTGGTTCCATCATTGAGAACAAAAGAAAACGACTCATACCCGGAAGGAGCCTCGCCGGGTACAAACCCACCCGAGTTGTTGTTGATGAAGGTGCTCGAGGTCACGCGCACGCTATTGCCGCTGCCATCATCGATATCGAGATAGAGAACTTCGGAGAGGTTGATTCCGTAAAGGTTAACCCTGGTATTCTCCTCGAACCGCGACAGCAAAGGAATGTAGACAGCGTATTCCGCATCTTCATTTGCACCAAGGGTCACCGCGTAGATCGCTGGACAGGCATCGAAACCTACCGCGCCGGCAGAAACCCCATGGCAGAGCAGTTCGATGTTGCCGGATGTCACGCCGGTGGGAACAATGACTTCCAGGGAAGACTCAACCGTCTCGCTGTCGACATCGACCCTGCGGTTGACCACGCTCAGCGGCATTCCGAGAATGGCCCCGCTGCCAGCTGAGAAGAGCACACGGTGGTCATCCATGTTGTCAGAGAAATTGAACCCGTTGAGCTGGATAATCGTTCCAGGGCAAAGCGGATCTTCAGCACTCCCACTGCCAACGCGCTCATAATTGAGCAGGACGCATGCGGTCAGGTCTTGAGGTTGTGCCGGTTCCTGGGGCCCGAAGGGATTCGTACCACCGGAATTCGACTGGTCCCAGGAGAGATCACACCCTCCTACGAAAAGAGAAACCCCCAGAAGGGCCATAATGAAGAGGATATTCCGATTCATGGACACC
>JAYGDV010000493.1:0-1558 GCA_046582735.1 Planctomycetota bacterium | reverse complement strand
CGGCCCGCGCCACATCCCGGCAATCCCGGGGAGCTTCGGCCGCGCCGGCCTCTTGCCCCCTGCCTCTGCCATCCTCCCGGCCTCTTCCTGCCATGCCTTCAGCTCCGAGTAGTAGCGCTCATAGGCATTGCGGCCTTGATCGGTGAGCGAATCCGCATCGCGAACGAGATCGGCGTCCCCGGTGAGCTTCGGATGCTTCTCAATCGCCTCGCGCTGGGTGAAGGCCTCGATGCGGGTATTGCTGTGCGCGCTGAGCAGGATGCCGATGGGCATCTTCAGCTCCTTGTAAAGCTCGTAGGCGAAAGAGAGGGACAGGGCTGAAAAACCACTCGCTGCACTGGCTTTTTTCCAGCCACCCTCAGAGGTGGCCCTCTTCTGTGGATAGAGAGCAGACACGGTGTTGATATTGATTTCCCTGATGGGTATGTCTTCTTTGGAGGCGGCAAGTTCCCGAGCTACGCCATTGCACATGCTCTTGCCGGCCGTCCAGACCATGTTGGACTGGCCTGAGGAGAACCAGACTTCGCCAACCAGGACGCCCTTCAGCGAGATCGATTTCCCCCGGTTGTTCTTTACCTCAAGACCCCGTTCTTCGCGAGAGACCTCCAGGGGATCGAGCTTCACCATCCAATCCCCATTCCTGTCTGCCATGACGGTCTTCGTTTGCCCGGCAAACTCGACAGCTACCTGGTTTCCCGGCGCATCAAAACCCCAAATGGGAACCTCGGATTCCCGCTGCAGGATCATGTTGTCGGTAAACGGCACCGCCAGTTCGAGTTGCTGATCGGCAGCTGACACCTTGAGCGCCATCAATAGCGCGAGGAAAGAGGTGAAGAGTATTTTGTTCATGTTGCGATCCTGTGATCGTTGAATTCTATATTGGTTGAGGCCATCGCTCTCGCCCGAGACAGTTACCTGGACAGAACCAGTAGTTTCGGTTTCCAGCCCGGCTTGTTGCGCGTACCGAAGCCCCCTGCCTCGACAAAGAGGTAGTCGTTGCCGCCGAGGTTTACGGGGGTCATCTTAAGGGCCTGGTACCTGGTCAGATCCATCAGCGTATTCCCCGACCATGCCCAGACAGGGTTATTCGTTTTGCCCCCTTCCTTCAAGGTGAGACTGGAGAAGGGGGGGCGGCTGACGCGGGTTTTCCTGGCCGGATCGAAGTCGTTCATATTCGCCACCTGGGCAATCACTTTCCAGGGACCCGAGAACTCCGGATTGGCAATGAATTGCCCATCCCAACGGAACTTGACAGCCGAGGCTGACTTTTCCCGGTCATTCGGATCCTGGCTGGCCTGCCACTGGGAGGACAACATGGGAACCAGGGTGGCCGACTTCAAGACAAGTTCATCACCCATCGGTGGCAGCTTTTGTTCCTCGATATGCAGGCTGAACTTGCCCTGGGGAACCGGCGATTTCGGCTTCACCTTGTACTTGTCGTTGAAGCGCAGGAAGGTCATCACTGCGATGCACAGGTTGCCGCCGCGCAGGTCATCCATGAACTCCCTGGTGAAGTAGGCTCCCTTGGGCAGGCCGCCCGAGCCACGCCCGTTGCAGG
>JAYGDV010000425.1:0-5509 GCA_046582735.1 Planctomycetota bacterium | reverse complement strand
CGGCCGCGTGATGCGGTCGGAGTAGGTGTCGTCACCCAGCGCCACCGAGCTCCTGGGAACCCCGTTGCGGCGGATCCGCCAGGAGCGTCCCTCTATATTGACCCCGTTGAGCCAGGAGAGGGTTACCTGTCCTGTGCCGATATCATAGCAGCAGCTCAGGTCGGAGGGGCAGCGCCTCGGTTCCACCGATGGAGCTTCGCACTCTGTTCTCAGCTCTTCCCCGGCATAGCTCCTGATCGAGTAGATGACGGCTCCGCCGGCCGGGGGAGCTTCATCGACATAGGTCAGGGCATCTGCTGCGAGTTCCGCGGCGATGACCTCACCGTTGGCCAGGATCTCGTGGCGGGTATCCCCGTCAATAGAGTTCCAGTGCATCGTTACCGAGGCGGAATTCGGGTCAAAACCTTCGGTTCGGAAGTTCCTGTTGGCGCAGTTGATGGAGTTGAGGCCTTCGCCGGTGCCGGTCACATACACGTCATCGACGGCCCACCACCATTCGTTTCCACCGCCCTGGTAATGCCAGGCGAAGACGACCTTGCTCTCGAAGGCGGCGGTGGGTACGGAGAACACCCGCTCGGCATAGAACGGATCCTCTCCCGGATCGAAGCCGGCGCCGAGGTTGTAGGAGAAAATGGGAACCGGCTCGAAGGTCGCTCCTCCATCGATGCTGAACAGCACCTCCTGGATGGCGCCGGTGGCCAGGATCTCATCCTTGTAGTGCAGGTAGACCTCCTCGGCCTCCGAACAGTCGATGACTGTTGTCATGAGGTATTCATCTTCGGCCGGGTCCGGGTCGGCATCGGAATCCAGGATGGCAAAGGGAGGCTCGAGGCGAAAGACCCCGTGTCCATCCAGGTAGGGAAAGAGCCCCGCATTGTGTTCGATGACGCTGCGCTGTCCCTTGTCGGTTGTATGCCAGGTCTCTGTTCCCTCGTTCGGGGGTTCTGAGAGACTCATGAGCTCCCAGTCGGGAGGAATTCCTGCGGCAAAGTCCTGCCGGCCAAGGAGAAACACCTCTCCACCCTGGGGGGGGACGACATCATCGACGACCACGTTGTCGATGGCGATCCACCAGTCCCAGCTGGGTTCAAAATGCCTCCAGCGAACGACGACCTCGGGCTGGCCGGCAGCGGGCTCGGTAATATCAACGTGAACCCTGCCGAAGTAACCATCGGAATTTTCTGTGCTGGCAAAGGGTTCCGCCTCGGTGCGGGAGGGAGCCACGCGGCGAAAAGCGTTCAACCAGGTTTCGCCCCCATCAATGGAAACATCGACATCGAAGACGGCCTTGCCGTTGTTGTTGAGAATCGCGGCGCAGTCAAAGTGGAGCCAGACCTTATTCTGCGCGTCGGTGAGATCGATCTCCGGACTCCAGATATCGTGGGACATTCCACTTCCGGTTGTATCCGAGGTGGAGTCGCCCTGGTCGGAATCGGAAATCAGGAAAATCCCTGCGCTGGGGGTTCCATCTTCTCCAGGCGGGCTGGCCCGGCCTCCCGGGTTCAGGACTGTCCAGAAGGTCGTGGTCTCGAGCGGGTTGCCGACCTCGACTACCCTCCAGCCTTCGAGCTCGAGCTCGACATCGTCAAAGTAGAGCTCGAAATCATCCTCAAAGTAAATATCTGCTGTGAGCGGGACAGCAGCGAGGGTGAACAGCAGGGCAAACGAGAAGACCAAATTGCAGGAATTAGCTATAGGGCGCATTGGTTCAAAATCTCCGACAGGTTTTTTTAAGGGCAGCGGCCTCTTCCCCCCGGGTGCAGATTGAGAGACTTCCCGCTACAGCTTCGATATTTCATGAACGATCCAACCGGAAATTATAGATCCAGTTGGAATACAATGAAAAGAATAAGGAGGCCCGCTGAGCCCTATCGGCAGGCCGGGTAGGATTCGCAGCTGAGCTCATCCTCGCTCGGGTCCAGGCCGCATTCCCTGAACGGACCAGGCAACGGCTCGTCGCCGCGGAAGAGATAGCCGAGGATCCGGACTGCATCGGTTACCGAGAGGAGTCCATCGTCATCGGCATCGGCTGTTTTCAGGCAGCCGGGCTGTTCTCCATCGGTAAAGAGGTAGCGCAGTGCCGTGATGGCATCGGTGATGGACAACCTGCCATCTCCATCCACATCCCCGCGCTGCAGGATGGGGCCTTCCGGCTCGGTGTAGAGGTCGTGGCTGTAGGAGTTGACGGCTGCCCGGCCAAGCTCTGTGAAAGATGCGCTGAGGTATTTCCCTACCGGCTCCTGGAGGATCTCTCCTGCGCTGTTGGCCTGCGGGGCCACCAGCTCGACAATGGCCACGGGCTCATCGAAGCCCTGCACCTCTACCGGGGGATCGAGCAGGACCCAGTGTCGTACAAAGGTATTGTGCCGTGAGGCTGAGTAGACCAGGTTCCAGTAGGAGGAGGTGCTTCGCCTCTGCCCGCGCAGGGTGACATCCCCTCTCAGCATTCGAATGGGTCCGAACTCTTCGTTCTGTGGCGGACGGTAGCGCTCGATGATGGATATTCGGGTGCCGTCCTCCAGGGTAGCTCCTGCTTCCCAGAGATCGAGGCTTTCATAAGAGCAGGAGTTGTAGTCGAGGAACAATCTCATATCGGGATCATCCAGGGAGGTCACCTCTGCCTGCAGGGAGAGCCCGGTCTCGAGATAGGCATCGTCCAGGATGAGTGAACCCTCGATGAGATCCTCTCCCCTCGCCCTGAATGGCTCGAGGAGGAAGAGTTTTAATTTCAGGCGATGGTTGCCATCGATGACGAAGACCTGGTCGAAGATGAACCTGTGCCGGGTGCTGCCATCGTTGTTCTCAATCCGACTGGCGCGCAGCAGACCCGGCCCTGCCGGCTCCAGCACAGTGGAGTCCGGGCCGAAGCGAACCTCCCGGATGAGGTCGAGCGTGGAAACCAGGTTGGCGGTGTGCAGCAGGTGGGAGCCGCTGCGGAGCTGGACCTCGCTTTTCAGCTCGTAGACGCTCCTGGGATCGCGCTGGATGCTGGCGTTGCCGAAACCTACGCAGACGGTCGTTTCGGGAGGAATGACCAGCTCGAATTCGGGGCGGGGGGGCAGGGGGACATTGCGCAGGAAAGGCCTGACCTGCTTGATTGCCAGGGCCCCGTCCTCTTCAATCTTGAATTCGAGGTCGAGAACGACCTCGTCGCGGTCCCGCTCGCCGGTCTCGATGGGGAAGTTGCGGTCGATGTGCCAGAGTACCTGTCCCAGCTCCTGGAGCTGTTCGTCGGAGAGCACGTTTTCTCCCGGGCCCAGGAGCGATGATTGCGTGGGCCTGGTGATGTCGAGGACGGCTCCATCGTCTACGAGGAGGAGGTCAACTGCTGTCGAGACTCCAGGCTCAGGGCTGACGACGCTGTTTTCTCCGACCTGGGAGGTTACCAGGTAGCGTGAGTCGAGGGGATTGGACGGGTTGCCGGTGAAGACCACGCCGTTGGCCCTCTCGTTATCGAAGGTGCGGCTGACGAGGATACCCATGCCGACGAGATCATGGTCGATCCCGTAAAAGGCACGCTCCTCGACCGCGCGGAAGTTCCAGAGACTGCTCCAGACCCTTCGCAGCGCCCGTGCGATGCCCCGTTCACTGTCGCGGTCGGCCTCACAGCGGGATGGGCCATCATCATCTGTATCGAGATCGTCCGCAGCGCAGGCGGAGGATGAGCTGTAGAGCCCGGCACCGTTGAACTCAAGTGCATCTTCAACATTGGATGATGAGCGCAGCCGCACCTTTGCAGTTGTGAATCCGAAAACGCCATCGATCCGCCCGGCAATCGAGGCTACCAGCTCGGAATTGATGACCCCCCTGTCCTCCATATGGTCCCGTAAAACCTCCAGGCTCTGGAATCGATATTCAGAACTGGACTGGAACTCCTCGGAGGCGAAGAGCTCATCGATGTATTCCTCGTAGGTGACAATACGAAGCGGGTCAATCGTTGAGAACAGGCGGTTGGTCCGGATGAAGTCCATGTAATAGCTGATTGGAATACCGAAGCCGACCTCGCCATATCTCGCAAACTCTCCTGCGAGGGTGTCCTGCAGGCGGGCAAGGTTGACTGTCTTGCCCCCGAAGCGGGAGATGAGCTGCGTGCCGTCAGCGGTGAGATCCATTTCAGCCAGGCTGGTCAACTCGCTGAACTCTGTGTCCCTTTCTGGTGGCGTGGCCAGGCTGGGGCGGTTTTCCTCCCAGAATACCTCGGCCTCTTCAAGGGTTGCTGCTCGCAGCAGGTACTCATCAGCCCGCACCTCGAGCCTGACAAGCTGCCCCTCAAAGGGGGTGAAGGCGGAGACAGCCCCTTCGAGAAATGCGTTCGGTGTATTTCTTCGCGCCGTCCTGATCGACAGGTGGCTGAGAGGGCCCTGCGGTTCGGCGGTAATGACCCCCGATACCACCCCCTCGATATCCCTGGGCGCATGGTCGAGCACCAGGATGTCCTGGAAGCTGATGCGGCCATTGTCATTGGCGTCTTCAAAGGACTCCAGGTCGAGGATCTTGACGGTTCCGTAACCGACCGCCTGTGTGTAGGGGAGGTAATCGGCTGAAATATTGCGGGTGTCGAAGAGGATGGGGAAGCCGGGGTCTTCCCAGGTGGCCGCGTTCTCACGCGCCGGAACACTGTCGGGAAGATAGGCGAGGGGGCCCTGGTGGAAGGTCTGGGCGAAATGGTCGTAGATCGAGCGCGCCTCCTGGAGTGTCAGGAGCTCTGCAGCGCTGGAGCTGATGTCGGTATAGACACTGAACCCGAATACTGTTCCCGCTTCTGTGGCCATGCGTGATATGGAGCCGATGTAGTACTGCCGGGTTTCCCTGAGCCCGACGAGCCGGTTGTATTCATCCGGTCCCAGCAGGGGGAATCGTTTCGGGAAGGTCTGGGTGAGGAAGTCCTGGTGAAGATCGAAGAGCCGCCCATTCTGGTAGAGTACGGGGAGGGTTCCGGGTTCGCCGGGGCGCACCGGCATCACGAATTTCAGGTCCAGCCCACGTGGAGAGGAGGTGGCCAGCTCATGGTAATCCAGCTCGGTACAGATCTCCTCGAGGTGGGTGACCGACAGCACCGTGGGGGCCTGGTTGTAATAGAAGGTCATATCACGGCTGTCGTGGTTAGCGGCGACAATGTCGACATCGGAATCGTTGTCGAGGTCGCCTGCCACGACAAAGCGCGGGCCGTTGCCGGCATCGTAGGCCAGGCCGAATCCCAGGGTTCCATCACCGAGGTTGAGGAGAATCGATATGGTCCCTCCCTCTGAGTTCCCTGTGATGACATCCGGCAGTCCATCACCGTTGATGTCATGGACAATAAGGGAGTAGGGAGCCCCTCCTGCATCATAGCTGGCGCCTGCCTCGAAGCTTCCATCTCCGCGGCCTGTGAGGATTACGACCGCCCGGCCGGAGGGGTTGGCGGCGGCGACATCCGCGATGCCGTCGCGGTTGAAGTCTCCGGCTGCAACGTAGTACGGCGCTCCGTCGAAGGGGAGCTCGGTGGCGTTGGCAAAGTGCCCGTTGCCCT
>JAYGDV010000405.1:0-1923 GCA_046582735.1 Planctomycetota bacterium | reverse complement strand
CGCTCGGCATGCTGGTGACCGGCAAGATCAAGCCGCCTGCCGCGGCGGCCTATATCGTGGTGCAGTTGCTGGGAGCTACCCTCGCGGCCTGTGTCCTCAGCTCCTGCCTGCCGGAGGCGGCGGTGGCGAAGGTCGACCTGGGCGCGACGCTTGGAAGTCTGCGTGCGCCCGAAAATGCCGTCACGGTCATCATCCTCGAGGCGATCCTCACCTTCCTGCTGGTAACGACGATCTTCGCCGTAGCAGTCGACAAACGGGGCCCGAAGAATATCTACGGCTTCGCCATCGGCCTGACGGTCTGTTTCGATATTCTCTGCGCCGGAACCTTCACCGGCGCCAGCATGAACCCGGCGCGCTCCTTCGGGCCGGCGCTCATCGGCGGCCACTGGGACATTCACCACTGCTACTGGATCGGGCCGATCATCGGCGGCGTGCTGGCCGCCCTGGTCTACGACCGGATTGTCATCGGCAGGAAGAACGGTGCAGGCGACGACGAGGCCGGCGGAGGCGACGCGGCCTGAAGTCGCAATTGCGCTGAGTTGAAAGGCCCCAGGCCGGTTTCACCCCGCAGGTTCTTCGTGATGATCGAAGTCTCCGGGCAGGATGTCATGAAGCCGCTGCATATTTAATGTGCGGCTGCACTCTTTTTGATGACTCCGCAGTGGGTTTTCTGTGCAGGTGCTTTGGATCGGCTACAGGCAGGAGTGGTGCAGGGCCTGGTAGTCCGGGTTTTTCGATCCGCAGGGAAGGGATTGTCAAAATCGTTATCTTCTTGTTGGTGATCGACTTCGGTTACCTCCCGGGCAGATTGGGTTTTAGTCCATCGCCCAGCACTCAACTTTCCGGTGGCGTTTTGGCACGTCAGTTGCAATTGCAGGCAGGTCGTCCCTTTCTATTGATGGTTGAGATTCAGCCAGGGGGACTGACTGGTAAGTCCGGAGTGTTTTCGGTCTGCTTTTTCATTTTTCCTGGCTGTCGGCCTTGCTGGTCCGGCAGCGCTTTCCGTGACAGGAGGATTCATTTTGTTCGGGAAAATACGGTTTCTGGCGGTAGTTCTTGTTGTTTCACTTTTTTGCAATCCGGGAATCCTGGAGGCTCAGAACTTTTCCAAGTTTGCCAAGAAGGGCGCTGTCAAGATAGGCGTACTTCATTCCCTCTCAGGCACCATGGCGATTTCGGAAACCTCTTTGAGGGACGTGGTTCTGATGGCGGTTGATGAGATCAACGCCAAGGGCGGCATTCTTGGAAAGAAAGTTCAGCCCGTAGTGGTCGACCCTGCCAGTAACTGGCCCCTCTTCGCCGAGAAGGCGAAAGAGCTGATCAATACCCACAAGGTGGCTGTCACCTTCGGTTGCTGGACCTCGGTAAGCCGCAAGTCCTGCCTGCCGGTCTTTGAAGAATACAACCAGCTGTTGTTCTACCCCGTCCAGTACGAGGGTGAAGAGCAGTCGCTCAACGTGTTCTATACCGCAGCGAGCCCGAACCAGCAGCTCGTTCCCGCTGCCGAGTACATGATGAACGAGGTCGGCTGCAAGAAGTTCTATCTCCTCGGAACCGACTATGTCTTCCCCAGGACGGCGAACAAGGTGCTGAAAGCTTACCTCAAGGCCAAGGGCGTTCCGGATGAGAACGTTATCGAGGAATACACTCCTTTCCATCACCAGGACTACCAGACCATCGTCGGTAAGGTCAAAAGTTTTGCCGCTGGCGGAGATGCCTGCATCCTCTCGACGATCAATGGCGACAGCAACGTACCTTTCTACAAGGAGTTCGCCAACCAGGGCCTGACCTCGGCAGACTGCCCGATCATGGCCTTCTCCGTCGCTGAAGATGAATTACGCGCCATGGACGTTCCGCCGCTGGTGGGACACCTCGCGGCGTGGAACTATTTCCAGAGCATCGATTCGCCCGCCAACGCGGCCT
>JAYGDV010000372.1:0-1960 GCA_046582735.1 Planctomycetota bacterium | reverse complement strand
GGGCCATCCGGAGTGGCTCTTCCCGTGTAGGTCTGCATATGGCAGTTGAGGCAGCCAGTGTTGCGCTCCGGGTAGGTGCTGGCGATGAACTCATCATGAGGTTTCTCAATTTTAACCCCCCGGCGGTTCGAGACGTTATGGCAGCTGCCGCAGAAGTCGGGATTCTTCAGGCTGTCGTTGGTGACCGAGTCATGGGCAGGGGTGGCCTGCGGATTGGGAAGCCCTCCGACAACCGCTGTCCCGGGCTGGATTTTAAAACGGGCATTGCCCGGATGGCCCTTTTCCAGGTTGACGCCCCGGTGACAGGCTTCACAGGATACCCCGGCGAGAGAAATACTCGACAGCCCCCCAGGTGACCTGGTTTTTCCGGTCACCTCGCCAATGCCCGTGCCGACGGGGGCGTGGCACTTGATACAGAAGTCTCCGATTTCTCCGCCCGTTTCCTCCTGGGCCAGCTTGTGCATGGCATGAAATACCGGGTCGGTAATCGCATAAGCGTGCATCGAGCCGCGCCACTCTTCGTAGTGCCGGGGGTGGCAGGATTTACAGGCTTCCGCAGGCTGGAAAGCGCTCTTTTTCCATTTCTTGGTGGAATCGGCAGGCACCACCTTTGCGGCAGGATCTTCGGCTCCGAGTTTTCCAGCCGGGGCGAGCATGAATACTGCCAGGATGAAGATGAGAGTTGAGGTTCTCATGAGCTCAGCGCCTGGGGGAAGCAGGGTTGTGGTTAAGGGCCGTCCTGAAGCCTGTCTTGGCATTGGCGAAACCATCCCCGATGGGAAGCTCGAGGAACCAGGAGTAGCGGAACGTGGTGGGCACGGCCTCAAAGTCTGCCCCGGTGATGAAGTAGGAGGACGGGATTCCACGAATGGACTTGTCATCTCCCCAATGGGGTCCCCGGGGGTTTTTAATTCCGCCCGAGGCATAGTTGTCCTCGTAGTAGTGGGGGTTGTACCAGTCATCAACCCACTCGAAAACGCCCCCGATCATCTCCTGCACCCCGAAGGGGCTGTCGCCCAGCGGGCTGAAGGTGCCTACCGGGAAGAGCTTGTTTCCCCACAGGTGGTTCAGGTTGGCATGCTTCGCGGTGGGGAGGTCGTTGCCCCAGGGGAAGCGCCGGGAGTCGTTACCCCTGGCGGCGTATTCCCACTGGGCCTCCGTCGGCAGGATCTTTCCGTAGTAGCGTGCATAGGCGTGGGCTCCCGCCCAGGTGATATCGACGACCGGCAGCCTCTCGTTCTCTTTTTTTACCAGGAAGCGTTTGCCGTTCCAGGAGATCATGCGCGCGAGTCGGGGCTCGGTAAAATTCTGGCCGGCGAGATCTTCGTAGGAGAACCGCAGGAAAGGGACGAGCCCGCCGCCTCGCTGGTGCCCCATGACGGCAGCGCTGGTGACCACCAGGAGTTTTTCTTTGAGTGCAGCCTGCAGGAAGCGGACGTATTGGAGATTGGTAACCCTCTGGCGGCCGATCCAGTAGGGCGCCAACCTGACCTTATGGAAAGGTTTGTCAGCCATATTCTGGCTTGTGCGAATGAAGTCAACCCGGCTGGTATCGGTCAGGTTGTCTCCCATGATGAAGGCACCGCCGGGGATGAATACCATGTCATCGGTATCCGGTTTCTCAGTCTGGATGGTCTTACCTGTACTGATGGCTGCCGCGCTCGATCCTTCTAGACTGACCTCGATTGTAATCTCGCAGGATTTCCCATCTGCCGGGGCCTCCCAGTAGACCAGGCTTGCATCATTTGACAGCAGCCGGCCGGAAGAGGCCTTCCAGGTGTAGGAAGCCCTGCGTGGAAGGGCCAGCACAGCCTCCAGCTGAACTTCGCTACCGTGGAATATCCGGGCTGGGCGAGTGAGGATTCGTGCTTTTGCCTCGGGAAGGCTCAGCGGCTCGATGGGTTGCAGGCATCCCTTTAGAGCCACAGCCGCCAGGATGAGGCACACGAAGCCCGCAGCC
>JAYGDV010000346.1:0-6337 GCA_046582735.1 Planctomycetota bacterium | reverse complement strand
GGCTGCGGTAGATCGCGTGGCCGGGGAAGAAGGGATTGGCCGGGTGCAGGACCTCCAGCACCCGGGGATGGTCCATGAGCTTGTGGCTCAGGAAGAGACCGCTGTCCTGGTGGCGCTGCATCCTCAGGGAGAGGGTCCGCAGGCCACGCGTTGCGAGGAAGGCATCATGCGGCGATACGCAGCCACCGAGGAGGACGGCTGTCTTTCGAACCCGCTCAATCAGCTCTCCGCTGCCGGCGACCATCCCGAGCTGGAGATCGGAATGCCCCGACAGGTATTTCGTGCCCGAATGCAGACTCAGGTCGATACCGAACCTCGCAGGCTTCTGGTAGATGGGGGTCGCCCAGGAGTTATCCACCACGGTGGGAATCGAGCGGGCACGCGCAACCTCCCCCACTGCCACCAGGTCGGTCAACTCAAAGGTGAGACTGGCCGGGGACTCGAGGTAGACCAGGCGGGTATTGTCCCTGAGATGATCCCCGAGGCTCGACAATTCCGAGGGCTTGACCATGCTGACCTCCACCCCCAGCGGCTCGATGAGGTCCCGCGCCATCGACAGGGTCGGCCCGTAAGCGCTCGCAGAGAGAACCAGGTGGTCACCGGCACGCAGGAAGCTGAACAGCACGGCGCTGACCGCCGCCATCCCCGAAGAAAACGCGATGGCCTCTTCGGTCTCTTCCAGGGCCGCCACCTTCTTCTCGAGAACATCGGTCGTGGGATTGGCTACCCGGGTGTAAACGTAACCGTCTTTTTCACCACGCAGCACCTCCCCGAGGCTCTTTGAATCGGGAAACGAAAAAAGGGAGCTCCGATAGACAGGGGGGGCTATCGCTCCCGGCGACTTTCCCCTGTCCTCTCCGAGATGCTGTAGATCGGTATCTCGTCCAGGCACTGGCAGTTAACGCTTCCTGGCCCCCCCGGCGGCCTGTTTGGGATTCTTCCTCCGCAGCCGAATCTCGTCGATCAGGAAATTAAAGGCCTTCCCCCCGGGGACCTGGAGGCGGAAATCTGTAACCGACTCAAGGGTACCACCACCCTGGGATTTAAAGGAAGCCATCGAGATCCGCACCAATTGCCAGGCCCTGGTCTTTTTCAGGGGTACCCTGCTCATAAGACAGGTGCGCAAAGCCTGGCCGGCCGGAACTACTGCCCGGGCCACACCAGCCTTCTTCCTGGCAGCGCCAGAGGACATCAGGAACACCTCGGGAGTGGCGGGAACATGGAGGGCCATCCAGAACTCTACCGAATTAAACTGGCTCCAGTCCTTCGGTACGACAGGGAGCTTCAGCATGCCTGGCTTACCATCGGTTGTATTTTCCCAGCGCAGGCACTGGGTTCCAACCGGGCAGAAGTAAAGGGGGTCGTTAACGAAGCTCTTGCCATACTTCTGGGAAAAGAGACTCTTGTTGACGAAATTAAAATTCTCGAGCCGGTGAAACAAGGCTCCATCGAGGTCGGCATAGAGCTTGTACAGCTGATTTTTAAGCGGGGTCTCTCTATAACGCGGAAGAGCGATATTGACGAGCTGGTCGTAAGCTTCGTTCCAGAGATTGCGCTTTTGCATCAGCTGGAGTTTCTTCAGGGTTGGCGCCCCCCTGCAGCCGAGGACCCATTTGTTCACGAGGGCCTTGTCAGCCTTCTCCTTGCCTCCGCTCAGGGCCTTCTTGAAGGACTTGCCGGCACCCTTGTAATCACCGGCTGCGAACTCTTCCTTCCCCTTATCGAAGGCCTCCTTGTATTTTTCAGCTTTGAAAACGGGCTCGGCCGCTTCCTTCTGCGGTTTCGCGGCATCCTGTGAGTGGAGGGGGCCGCAGACCGGCAGGAACCCTGCCAGCAGGCTCAACAGCATCAAGACAAGCTTCAGACTGGACTTCATCTCTGGTACCCTCCGCTGGTAATTTTTCCTTTATCCCGCCCACTACACTAAAGCAAGAGCGGCAGGGATTCGAGTACTCCCTCTGTACCCTGCCGGAAGATCTCCGGCGAAGCCCCTGTGGATACTACTTTCCATCCGCCGGAGCCCTCGATTCCTTGAACTCCCTGTTCCCGGTATTTTCAGCAGGCTCCTCTCCCTCCACCGGTTCGGAGAGCGCCTTGACCGTAGCCTCGAGGGTCTGCACTTTCTTGCTGATCCCGCTCAGCTGGCTTTTCTGGGAGGCCGAGATCGTCCTCAATTCCCTGCTCAGGGACTCCACCTGCTTTCCTATCTTCTGGATTTCAGGCTTCAGCACAGCAGCAGGATCAGGCTTCTCTACGGTCTCAACCGCCTCCTGCCCCCCGGGGTCATCGGAAAGAACCACCAGGAAAGTAGCTGTATTGATAAATAACGTCGATAAAAGCAGGATTATAAGTAGTTTTGCCATCGCCCTGCGGATCTCCAAACCATTTAAACTGCAACGACTTGAGTCAACTATTCTAAACCAACAGACCCGCTTTTATGAATTTTTTTAGTTCTTGTCAGGTTCTTAAGAGTCACTCTTGCACATCGCCTTCTGACCTGTATTTTGATGTAGCAGGAGTAAAAGGCCCCTGTATCCTTGCCCGTCTGGAGTTGGCCGACGGGCAGAGGAATCAACCCAAGGACGAATCAGGAAGTGAACGTAATCATCGTCGGAGCCGGCGAGGTAGGAACCTACCTCGCGCGGATCCTGGCTGCAGAAAGCCACCAGATCACCCTTGTTGACAGCAGCGAGTCCGCCTGCGTCGAGGCGAATAAGCTCGAAGTCTTCGTTGTCAATGGCAACGGCTCGAGCACCAGCGCTCTTGAAGAGGCCGGCATCTCCAAGGCCGATTTCTTCATCTCTGTCACGAATCTCGACGAGGTGAACATGCTCAGCTGCATGACGGCGAAGAAGCTCGGTAATCCGATCACTATCGCCGGGATGCGCGACAGCACCTACTCTGACGAAAACTTCAAGCTCACCGAGGAAGACAAAAATAAGAAGAAGAAAAAGAAGGACAACAAGAAGAAGGATAAAAAGCGCAAGAGAAAGAAACCCGAAGCCGCCACCGAAGAGGAGCTGGAAGAAGAGAAAGAGGAAGAAAAGGAAGGGGCCGCCAAGGATCTCGGAATCGACCTCGCCCTCGGTACCGAAGATACGGTCGCCCGCCAGATCGGCAACATGATCAAGAGCCCGGGACTCTCCTCCCATCAATTCCTCCACGGCAGAAAGCTCGTGCTCATCGAGAACTCTGTCAAGGACCACTTCTCTGGGATCGACCAGAAGCTGAGCGCCCTGAAGAACAAGATCCCTGAGCCCGGGAACCTGATCGCCATCCAGCGGGAATCAAAATTCATCATCCCCGACGGCAATACCGAGCTGAAAGAAAATGACCAGGTGTTCACCCTGACGGTGAACGAGAAGGTCGACGAGTACCTCGAATTCTTCGGCTTCCCCAAGCAGGAAGTTCACCAGATACTCATCGTCGGCTGTGGAACGATCGGCTACCACACCGCCCGCTACCTCGAGGAGATCGGCTACGCGCCGACCGTCATCGAGTCCGATCCGGAGCGGGCCAAGTGGGCCGCATCGCGTTTCAAGCGTGCCAATGTCATGCAATACGATGCCACCAAGCTCGACATTATCAGGGAGCAGGTCGAACAGGAGGGCAAAGATGCCGTGGCCGTCCTGCTGAAACAGGAAGAGAAAGCCCTCCTGATCAGCATGTACGCCAAGCATCTCAAGGCAAGCCAGGTGATCTGCCGGGTAGATGACTTCAAGTTCGCCCCGATTGCCTACCAGGCCGGGATTGACAGCCTCATCAGTCCGCAGCGCGCCCTCGCTCAGAGGATTATCGAGGAGGTTCGCCGTGTTACCCTGTCTGCAAATATGCAGGACACTATCGTCCTGGGAGACAACGAAATAGAGATCCTCGATTTCAAGATCCCCCCGGAAGGAAACGACAAGGTCTGCGGAACGCCCATGTCGAAACTGAACGAGCAGAAGCGACTGCCCGAAGGAGCCATGATCGGCGCCATCCTGCGGGGAGAAAGCAGCAAACCGGAGCTGCCGCGTGGAGATACGATCATCCACCCGGGTGATCATGTGATCCTCAGCGTAAAAACAACCGATATCAAGACCGTGGAGAAACTCTTCGCCCCGGATTCCAAGTAAGGGATATTATGGTCGCGGCGAGAACAGGGCTCCCACCTGAACCGGGAGCGTTCGCCGGAGAATAAATAATGCGGTCACCCTACCTGCTGAGATTCTTCAGCAAGTTTCACATAGCCTTTGGAGCAGTCTTCCTGGTCCCCCTTCTCGTAGAGCTGATCTACGAAAAGCAGCTGGGACAGGACATGCTGATGGCCTGGCTGATGCCCGCGGCGATCATGGGCTCCCTGGGTTTCTACCTGAGACAGAAATACCTCAAGGATCACGCGCTGGAGGATCTTCCAGGTCTCTCGAGAAGAGAGGGTTTCCTGCTGGTGGGCCTGTCCTGGATCCTGATGATCGCCTGGGGAACCGTCCCCTTTCTCCTGACGAAGGCCACGCCGGATCTCGCCAGCGCGGTTTTCGAATCCGCCTCCGGCTTCACGACTACAGGCGCCACCGTTCTTACGGATTTTGAAAACACCCCCAGGAGCATTATCCTGTGGAGATCATTGAGTCACTGGATCGGCGGTATGGGAATCATCGTCCTCTCGGTGGCCATCCTTCCCGAGCTGGCGCTCGGAGGCATGCAGCTCTTTTCAGCCGAGGCATCCGGGCTCTCAGGCGGAGAAAAGCTCGCCCCCCGCATCCGGGAAACCGCCGGGAAGCTCTGGTTCCTCTACGCCATCCTGACAGGGCTGGAAACGGTCCTGCTGATGTACCCGGGCGGATTGTCTTTCTTCGATGCGATCAATAACGCCTTCGCCACCACCGCCACGGGTGGATTCTCCCCCAATGGAGCGAGCATCGGCGGCTACGATAATGGCTGGGTGGAGGCGATCATCACCCTCTTCATGATCCTGGCCGGCCTGAACTTCTCTCTCCAATACAAGGTCTTCCTGAACCTCGATCTTAAGCGTCTGTGGAGAAGCACAGAGCTGAGAATCTATTTCCTGATCCTCGCTGCAGCCACCCTGTTGATCTCCCTCAACCTGTGGTGGGAAGAAGAGGCCATTCACACAACCAAAGGCCAGGCGGTGGAGCCCGGCTTCATACAGGCCCTGCGCTATGGTGGCTTCCAGGTGGTGGCTATCCTGACGACCACCGGTTTCGGTACCGCGGATTTCGACCAGTGGCCTCTCTTCTCGAAGTCGCTGCTTCTGATCATGATGGCAATTGGCGGCTGCGCCGGGTCGACCGCCGGCGGGCTGAAGGTCATCCGGATCATCGTGCTCTTCAAGCACATGGCGAGAGAGTGCGGACGCCTGCTGATACCAAACCTGGTCAAGCCCATCTCCGTTGACAAGAAAGCCATCGATGACTCCATCATCTGGGGAGTGATGGGGTTCATCTCGCTCTATATCCTGGCCCTGGTTCTCTGTACAGTCACCATGTGCGCACTGCCTCACGAGGTGCCCGCCAATCCCATCAACCCGGTACCGGAAGGTGACACATGGAGCATGGATCTCGACACAGCAGCCTCCGCCTCCCTCAGCGCGCTCAATTCAATCGGCCCGGGAATGGCAAACGTAGGCCCTGTCAAGAATTATGCCTTTGTCCACCCCATCGGGAAATACACCCTCGCATTCTGCATGCTGCTGGGACGCCTGGAGATCTACAGTCTCCTGATCCTCCTGCTGCCGACCTTCTGGAAAAGGCACTGAGCACCACCACCATCCGGATAGCAATTCCTGCCACCGGACACGGTCAACTCCAGCCTCAACCATTGCCAGCAGGGCCCGCAGTTTGCATAATACGCATTCCCCCCTCCTGTTTAATTTAAGAGCCAACCAGCTACCTGTCGGGGAGATGTGAGAAAAACCAATGCAAGTCGTAGTCTGCAAAGATGCCTGTGAAGGCGCCGAAATTGTCACCAGGGAAATTCTCAACGCCCTTTCCCGGAAGCCGGGTCTCGTGCTGGGACTTGCTACCGGATCGACCCCCATCGGCGTCTATGAGCGTCTGGTCGCAGCCCATCGGGAAGATGGGGTCGATTTCTCGTCGGTGCAGACCTTCAACCTCGATGAATACTGCGAACTTGCTGCCGATCATCCCCAGAGCTACAGAACCTTCATGCATGAGCATCTCTTTGCGGGGGTCAATATTGGTGAAGAAAACATCCATTTTCCTCCGAGCGAAGGCCCCGCCTTGGCAGAAAAATGCCTGCAGCACGAGGAGGAAATCCGCCAGGCCGGCGGCATTGACATCCAGTTACTGGGAATTGGATCCAACGGCCACATTGGCTT
>JAYGDV010000236.1:0-4303 GCA_046582735.1 Planctomycetota bacterium | reverse complement strand
GAACTCCGAAATCCTCAGAGGTCTTCACAAGCCCTACACCGAAGATCCTCTGCCAGTACCGGTTCACCGCCACACGGGCAGTAAGAGGGTGAGCAGGGTCTACTAGCCACTGGGCAAAGCCAAGTCGGTTCGACCCATTTTTCTTCATCCCGGGAAAGACTGCCGGAACGCCCGGGACCACCTTTTCCCCAGGCTCATTGTATTGACCACGATGGAGGATATGGGTCGCCCGAGGCTTCCGCATGTCCTGCATAATCATCGTCTCGGGAAAGCCTGCGGCCTTCTGTTTTTCGATTGCGGTAATCCGGTCCTGGAGATCTTTTTTCGGGTTGTGATGGGAGAGGAAATACTCACGCAGCTGGCCAGTCTCCTTTTCGGTACGGCTGGCGGAGCGCTTACCGGCGATCTTGCGGAGATCGGCGGGAACGCCTTTCAACTGCAGCAGGTCAGGACTGTCAGTGCTTACCGACAACCGCGGCCGCCCGACCCCATGATTAGCGAAGCTCGCTTCATGGCGCATACGAAAGTTCAACCGGGATCCGCCCTTGAAGCCAAAGGGCTTTGCGGCAACAAAGATCGCCGTGGCGGGCTTCTTACGTGTCGGCCCATCAACGGCCCAGCCACTGTTGCCGGCAACTGTCCCGTCGATCGCCTTGGCGACCTCGTAGCCTGCCTGCGAATAATCAGCCCGGGCACGAACGAACCTCACCACCTCCTTCCGGGCCGGCTTCGTTTCTGATGCAACCGTCAGCTCAAACTCGCTGAGAACAAAATTAGAGTTGCTGTGACGGCCGGGACCTCCACCGGGGAGAGTCTCGTGAGTCAAGGCCTCGAGACGAACAGCGGTGATGCCCGTTGACTTCGTTCTTGCGGAGATGTCGTACACGTTTTTTTGCGGATCGGCCCCGCCTGCCAGGATGCTGTTGTCCTTCAGCCGCCTGAGAGTGCTGCCGCCGGAGGCTGCCATCTTCCCCGGGACAATGATCTCCCACCCCCCCCGGGGGCCGGCTGAGATCATTCGAGCCCAGCGCTCGAGATCCTCGGCAATATTCTTCGGCCTGCTGAACTCCTTCCTGAGCCGGGCAAGCTCTTTGGCAAGCTCGGCCTGCCGTGCGGCAGCCAGGGGAGATGCCAGCCGCTTACGCGGCGTAAACCCGTTGGCGCCGCGCTCTGGGACCTGGTTGAAAAAAGCATAGACCTGGTAGAACTCCTTCTGCGAGAGCTCGTCAAACTTATGGTCATGGCAGCGGGCACAGGCGAGAGTCATTCCCAGCCAAACCTCGCTGGTGGTAACCACCCGGTCCATGACGTACTCGGTGCGGTACTCCTCATCGATGATGCCTCCCTCGATGGTGATGCCGTGGTTCCTGTTGAAACCGGTTGCCAGGACCTGCTGGTCGGTCGCCCCGGGGAGGAGATCTCCAGCCAGCTGCTCAATGGTGAACTCATCGAAGGGCTTGTTGCTGTTGTAGGCGTCGATAACCCAGTCCCGCCATACCCAGTGTTGGCGCTCGGTGTCGTACTGGTAGCCATTGGTGTCGGCGTAACGCGCCAGGTCGAGCCAATGGCGGCCCATGTGCTCTCCATAGGCGCGAGAGCCGAGGTAGTGATCGACCATACGCTTGTAGGCCCCCGGCTTTGAATCGGCCAGGAACTTGTCGACCTCAGCCAGTGTCGGGGGAAGTCCGGTCAGGTCAAAGCTGACGGCGCGAATCAACGTCTCCCCGTCCGCCTCCGCGGCAGGCTTCAGACCCTCGGACTCCAGTTTCGCAAGAACGAAACGGTCGATAGGGTTCCTCGGCCAGGCCACCTTTTTGAGACGGGGCTCCTTCGGCCTTGCAGGGCGCTTGAAGGCCCAGTGCGACTGGTATTCTGCTCCCTGCTCAATCCACGCCCTGAGTGTCCGGACCTGCCCGTCAGAGAGCGCCTTGCCTTCATCGGGTGGAGGCATCCGCTCATCATCATCTGCAGCTGTAATGCGGTGCAGGAGCTCGCTGCCCTTCACCTCCCCCGGCGCGATCGCCTGCTCACCGGAACGGTTTTTTCTGATGGCGGATTCCCGCTGATCCAGCCGCAACCGGGCCTTGCGCTTCTTTGAGTCAGGCCCATGGCAAGGATAGCAATGGCTTGAGAGAATCGGCAATACGCTGCGATTAAAATCAACCTTGTCTTCGGCGGCCACGAAGCGCGGCAGGAAAACGACCAGTAAAATTGCCGACCTGCTGATGGATGTTCTGAACATGGGAAACCCCGGTAACATGGTGCCGAATCAGACGCCGACGGAATCCTGATAGCTGTTGAGCTTGACCTTGTGCGTATCAGCGACGTTCACCCATACGTGGACATGCGGATTGCCACGGAAATACCAGACGAAGCTCGGGCCCTCCAGGCGCCCGTTGTCATAGATCCCGTCCTCACCGAGATCGCCCTCCTGGTAGAAAGCGAGGTGGCAGGCATCGAGGCCGCCCTGCACCTTCAGGCAACGAACCACCTCGTCCTGGTCCGACTGCCGGAAAGGCTCGAGCAGGAGCTTGAGAACCGATTGGAGGTGAGCCTTCTGGTCGGCTGAGAAATCCGCAACCTTGATGCCATCGAATTTCCCACCGGGACCACCGAACCCGATCAATTCCTCAGAAGGCATTCCGCTGGTAACGAGTGCCTGTTTTCTCTGCTTGCCATCAAACATGTCGTAGAGCTGGTTGGCAGCGAGCGCCTGGTGCCAGAAAACGTTGCCGGGATGATTCGGCTTCTCAAAGGTGCGCTCTCCCTCGTGGGCATAGAGGATCGGCCCCCCGAAGGCAACGTGTTCGGCGCTATTGCCATCGCAGCGCAGCGTCATGTGGCGACTGGCGAGGACAAACTCAAATTGGTTGGTGCCGGGCTTGCCGAAAATGGCGATGGACTGGTTCCTGCCGAATCCGCCGACATCGTCCTTTAACTGCTTGTCGTAGCGCTCGTGCCAGCCGGGATGGGTCATACCGAGGAAGATTTCCCGCATGAGATTTTTCTGCTCACCGGTGTAGAAGCCGCTCTTGATCGATGGCTTCGTGATCTTCCAATTGTTCTCGAGACGGGTGCGAAGCAGGCCGCGCTTCGGCTCCACGTAATCCCAGTCAAAACAAACCGCCTTCCTCTGCTTCTCGTTCATCGAGTCGTAGAGAACCTTGACCAGGGTCTCAGGTGTCTTCCTCTCCTTCGCCGAAGCAATGGGCAATTCCAATGCAGGCGCGGCGAGGGCCAGGGCAGCGGCACTGTACTTGAGAAATTCACGCCGGGGCAAGGCGGGCTCAAAAAAACTTCGGGACGGCTTCTTCATGTCAGCACCCTCTGCAAAAATTGGTTGAATCCTGCCTATAGACTATTCCAAGCCAGGCCCCCTGGCAAGGAACGGGTGAGTGCTTGACTTTCCACGGACCGGGATGGACTCTGATGCGTAGCAAGGCCGGTCACACTGAACCCAAGCAGGCGCCAAGCCAAGGACCATCATGAGATCCACCACACTCTTCCTCCTGGTTTCGATTCTCTGCTCCCCCATCCTGATGGCAGACTGGCCGCAGTTTCGCGGCCCCGATGGACAGGGACACTCCGATGCGGAAGGCATACCTCTTAACTGGAGCGAAACGAAAAACATAACCTGGAAAACGCCGATCCCTGGAGAGGGATGGTCCTCACCGGTGATCTACGGAAACCAGATCTGGATGACAAGCGCGCATAACAAGGGGCTTTCTCTTCACGCGATCTGCGTCGACCGCACCAGCGGCAAGCTCCTCTACGACGTCGAGGTCCTCTCAACCCCGGATGCGGGGCCGCGCCACGTTCAGAACGGCTACGCATCTCCAACTCCGGTCCTTGACAGCCAACACGCCTACGTAACCTTCGGTCCGCGGGGAACGGTCTGCCTCGACAACTCCGGCAAGATCGTCTGGAAAAACACCGAGCTGAACTTCAACGTCATCCAGGGTGCTGGGAGCTCACCGATCCTCCATAATGACCTGTTGATTCTTAGCTGTGACGGCATCGACGTACAGTACATCGCCGCCCTCGACAAGCGCACCGGCAAGGTCAGGTGGAAGCAGGCCCGCAAGCATTTTGAGCGGGTCAAGAGGGCGATAGGAAAAATGGCCTACTCGACCCCTCTTGCCCAGACCATCAACGGTGTTCCCCAGCTGGTCAGCAGCGGAGCCGACCATGTCGCCGCCTATGACCTCAGAACCGGCAAGGAAATCTGGTGGATGCCCTATACCGGCTTCTCGCAGGTAGGCCGCCCCTCCTACGGCAATGGCCTCTTCTACGTCATCGGCTC
>JAYGDV010000186.1:0-4317 GCA_046582735.1 Planctomycetota bacterium | reverse complement strand
GATCAAGGTCGATTATCTCCGCGCAGGAAAGAAGGCCAATGTCGAGGTCGCCCTGGTCGATCGAGATGAGTTCTTTGCTGCCCGCTCCCGTAAGGAGCCGGACAAGAAGCAACCCGGCCATATCGTGCTGGGAGTGACCGTCGAAGAAGACGATCAAGGCGTTTTTGCCTTTGAGGTAGAGAAAGGATTTACCGGCCAGGCTGCTGGTGTCCAGAAGGGTGACCGGATCACCCATTTCAATGGCAAGGAAGTCAAGACCCTCGATGGACTGGAGGCGCTGCTGAAGAAGGCGGAGTCCGGCAAGGAGGTGTCTCTGCGCCTGGTGCGGGGTGAAGAAACCGTCGACGTGGTGGTGCTGGGCTCTTCTGAGAAGGGCGGAGCGAAACTGGTCAGCAGCAAGAGTACGAAGGCGGAGAAAAAAGAGCCCGCGCCGGTCAAGCCTCCCCCGGAGGAGAAGAAAGAAGATACCGGGTTCCTGGGTGTCGGCGTCGGCTCCGTTGAAGGAGGTCTCGAGGTCGAGATTGTGGTGCCTGATTCAGCTGCGGCGGCCTATGGAATCCAGGTGGGAGATGTTATCAAGCAGGTCAATGGGAAGAATACGACATCCATCGATGAGCTGAAGGCTGCGCTCGGCGGGGCCCCCGCCGGAGCGACTGTGAAGGTCAAGCTCACGAGGAAGGGGGCTGATATCGCCATGAGCCTGGTGCTGGGTGCGCGGGGAGCGAAGGTTGAGCCTCCGAAGTCACAGCCGGCAACCCCGAAGCCGGAAACGACCCCGAAGCCCACTCCAAAGCCGAAAGAAAAGCCGCCTGAGAAGAAACCCGCGGAGAAGGGGACCCTTGGGATTCATGCCCGGCAGACTGGTGAAGGCCAGGTGGTGATCACGATGGTTGTTCCGGGTGCTGCAGCGCAAAAGGGTGGCCTGAAGGCTGGAGACCTGGTGCTCAAGTTCGGCGGCAAAGACATTGGCAGTCTGAAGGATCTCCAGGAAGCCCTGGGCCCTATGAATGCCGGGGATTCCGTCACAGTCAGAATTCGTCGTGGCGAAGAAGAAAAGGACATTAAGGTCAAACTCGGCGAGCCGCTCTCCAGCGGGAGCGAGGACTGAAGGTCCTTAATTATTCGCCATGGGAGAGGCCAGTTGGAGGTCGAGGCCGGTTCTTTGAGACCGGGCACGGCCTCCAGGTTGATGGTGGTGGCTGAAAGGTGACACAGGATCAGCATAGCAGCACGGTTTATCTCATCGGGTACCGGGCCAGCGGTAAGACAACTGTCGGGCGTGCGCTCGCCGCCACGCTTTGCCGGGACTTTGTCGACACCGACCACCTTGTAGAGGCGGAGGCCGGCAGGGAGATCGCGGCGATCTTCGAGCAGTCGGGGGAGGAAACCTTCAGGCACCTCGAGAGTGAAATTCTGCGCCGGGTTTGTGAGAGATCCGCCCGGGGAGAGGAGCTCGTTGTTGCCACAGGTGGAGGGGCCGTTCTGCTTGCTGGAAACGTCAGGCTGATGAGGGGATCCGGGAAGGTGGTGTGGCTGCGGGCACCTGCTGCAGTTTTAGAGGAGCGTATCGGAGCCGATCCCTCCACCGGGCGGAGCCGTCCGCCCCTGGCGGGAGTCAGTGCCGCCTCGGAAGTGGAGGAGGTATTGAGCCGGCGTCACCCTCTCTATGAGGCCGCAGCCGAATGTATTGTGGATACCGGGGATCTCGACCAGGAAGAGGTCTGCCGTGCCATTGTCGCAGCTCTGAGGGAGAAGCCGGAATAGATGGACCCGGAGATGTACGAAGTCCTTATTGTCTCAACGGCCGTGGTGTTCGGTCTCTGCGTGGGGAGCTTCCTGAACGTCTGCATCTATCGCCTGCCGATAGATGATCTCAGCATTGGGAAGCCCCGCCGATCATTCTGCCCTTCCTGCAAGGCGCAGATCTCCTGGTCCGACAACATTCCAGTCATCAGCTGGTTGCTTTTGCGGGGGCGCTGCAGAAGCTGCCAGTCAGCGATCTCCATGCGCTATCCACTGGTAGAACTTCTAACCGGGATCCTCTGTGGCCTGGTGGCCTGGAGGTTCCATCTTGTGCTGGGCGGTGAACTCACCAGCTGTCTTTTTCTCCTGGTTCTTTTCTGTGCCCTGCTGGTGGCAGCCTTTATCGATGCTGAGCTCCGGGTCCTTCCTGATGAGATCACGGTTGGCGGAATGCACCTGGTTCCCCTAGCGATGCTTGCCTTACAGGACCTGCGGTGGCCGCCGCGGGAGGGAGTTCCCCGGGACCTCCTTGCCTGGATGTCAGCTTCCATGCCTTCCTGGGCCGTGTCGACTGGGCCAGCGGTTGCCATCCTCTGTATCGTGGGCCTTTTCTTTTTCGCATCAGGGTGCCTGGTCTACCGCCGGTATCGCCGTTGGCGCCTCCCTGGAGAGCCCAATGGTTTCTTCAGCGTCAGCCTGGCAGGCCTGTTGAGCGGGCTTTCAGCCGGCCTGGTTGCCGCAGTCTGTCTGCTGCCTGATTTCCAGGAATCGGCCTCAGCCTACAATCTCTCCAGTTCGCTGCTGGGAATGCTGACCGGCAGCGCCCTGGTCTTTATCATCGGGGTTGTCGGTACGCTGGTTTTCAGGAAGCCGGCCATGGGTTTTGGCGATGTAAAGCTGATGGGCCTCCTCGGCGCCCTCACCGGCTGCTGGGGAGCTGTCTCGGCGTTCTTTCTTGCCTGTATTCTCGGCTCGATCGTGGGTATTCCAAGGCGGTTGATTTCCGGTGACAGGCACCTGGCCTTCGGCCCTTTTCTGATGATTGCGGGAGTTTTTGTATATCTGTGGCGAGATGCCGTTGATCTTGCCCTGGAGTGGTATATGGGCCTCTTTTCCGTCTGATTTGATGGGAGCCTGGCTCTTCGGCAAGGAGCGATAAGGTCTTTATTTTATCTAGTACCTTGCCATTGTGAGGCCGCTTTCGATAAGCTAAGAGCAGGCGCAGGGAGCGCCGGCCCAAAAGGCAGAGTGAAGAGAACCTCCTGCCCGGCCTTGGTGATCCCTGATCGTCTGACAGAGGACTTTTTTAGCGATTTGGCCCTGCTTACGGGGACTGGATTTGCCCCAGGGGTTTGGTAAAGCTATTAGGAGAAGAAGAAGTGATGAGCAGGAGCCTCGTTTCTATGCTTGTTCTGGTTTGTGGGCTTGGGTTGCTGACCTCCGGTTGCGCGATTCCGGGGTTGAAGGAGGCCAACCAGAGGCTCAAAGAGCAAAATGACCGTCTGGTCAGCGAAAACAATCGGCTGGAGCAGGAGCTGGTTGCCCGTAACAGCAGCTCGATCCCCGATCTGCCAGGTGAGGAAAGTACCCCCGGTGGGGGCGATGCGGCTGATCTGCTGATTCCGGGCGAAAACGGCATCGGTCCGAATGTGCAGATTGAGAGGACTCCGGAGGGAATCAAGATGACGATTCCCCATCGTGTTTTCTTTGCCCCCGGACGCACGGAGCTTTCCGGCACAGGCAAGGGAGTTCTCAAGAAAATTGGCGGGGTCCTCAATGGCGGTGAATACAGGGAGAACACGGTAAGGGTTGAGGGGCATACCGACGATGTTCCGGTCAACAAGGTTCGCGATAAATATCCGACCAATTGGGAGTTGTCGACTGCGAGGGCCTGTTCGGTTGTTCGGTACCTTGTCGGCAGTGCAGGGGTTGCGAAAGCCCGGATCTATCCTGCCGGGTTTGCCGATACCAGGCCAGTCGCGGGCGGAAAATCAGTCGATTCACGCCAGAAGAATCGACGTGTTGAGATCACGATATTGAACCAAGGGGCCTGAGGGTAGAGCAGGCAGCAGGGTTGGAGTAACCGCGGGAGATCATATCTTCCGCGGTTATTTTTTTTGCCTGCCCCGGCTCTGCAGGCTTACCGGGCGGTGGGATTGTCAACATCCTGTGCAATACCGCCCCTTTTCGTCAAAAAGGTATCCAGATGATATTCTTTTCGAGCTTCTTCCCTGTTTAGGCAGGGTCGTAAGCGGGTTTGGAACGGGTATGGGGTTTACTCCAGTCTCTGGGGAGGAGACCCATGTCAATGTTGGAAAAACTGGCCGGGAAGTTGGTTGAAGAGGGCGGTTCGGACCTGCACATCGCGGCGGGTTCCCCGCCGATGATGCGGATCGATGGCCGCCTGGTGGTGGCTGGAGAAGAGAAGCTCGATGCAGATGCATCGCGGAAGCTGGTTTACGCCATTCTCAACGATGAACAGGTCAAGCGCTTCGAGGAGGACCTCGAGCTTGATATGTCGTTCGGCATCGAGGGAGTGGGGAGATTCCGTACAAATGTATTCCTGCAGCGCGA
>JAYGDV010000162.1:0-3572 GCA_046582735.1 Planctomycetota bacterium | reverse complement strand
GGTACATGCGCGGGTTGCCGGGACGGTTCCAGGGGCTGCCGCGCCAGCGTGTTCCCACGTTGTAGAAGACCTTTTCCTCGTTGAAGATGAAGGTCGCATCAAGCAGCTCGTTGGAGTGAAGCTGGCGGCTGCTGAGCCGGCTCCAGTTTGCGTCATCGTGAATCAGCCGGTAGGTGAACGAGTTTGCCGTCAACGGTGTGGAGTGCTGGTAGACATTGGTCTTTGAAGGCGCGTTGCGGGGTTCGCTGCGTGTGGCGCCGAGAGAGTCGATGGCTTCAACGTAAAAGGTGACCTTGACGTTATTGGCAAAGCCCGGGACGGTTCCTCCGTAGAGTCCATCGCCTGCGGCGCCATCCTGGTGTCCTCCGTCGTCGAAGAGCTCCGCTTCTCCAGCCGGGTTGTTGCCCGAGGGGTCGTAGTGGGCATGAACACTTGCAATGCCGTCTGAATCGCTTACCCGCGCCAGGATCGTGACCTCCTGTCCGGACGCCGGTACCGCCGGCCGATGGACAACCTCGCTCAGGACCGGCCCGAGGTTATTCTCTGCCACGCTGTTGACCATGCCGGGGCTGCCGAGGTTCAGCGGAATCTGGAGCCAGTAGGGGTGCTGGCATTGTGCATGCTGGCTGTAGCAGCTGAAGAAGATGAGGTTCCCGCCGCGCAGCCAGCGTGCCTGCAGTGATACCTGGTGGGTTCCCGAGGTCATCCGCGGTGATGTCTCGGTTTCAATACGGTTAACCCGGGTGTCTCCATCGCCGGTGGCAATGATTTTGAGGCAGGCGTTGCCTGCGGTGCTGTCCTCGGTGGTGCGCACGGATTGGATATGGTTGCCCTGGATGATCCAGCTGCTGGTATTGCTTTCGAAGCTGCCGTTCCGGATGTACTGGGTGTTGTTTCTCCGCACCTGGATGTCATCGACGAGGACCTCGGCCGCTGCGAGCATGCGGATCTGGAATTCCGATTCAGACTGGGTGGAGTAATTCAGGTTGTAGGAGATCTCCTCCCACGGTGACTTGGTGGACTCGTCGCTGTCCGCCCAGGCGCTCGGTATTGAGTTGTCCTGGTGCGGATCGAGCAGCTCGAGGCTTGAACCGCCGCCATCTGCCCATTTCGGCCAGTTGCCGCCATCGTAGTACCGCACCTCGTCGGCGATATTGCCGCGCGGGTCGACCAGGCGGATGAGCTCGCCCTTGGAGCTCAGGTCGCCCGAGTAGGGCCCGACGATGGGCAGGTCGGCGGCATGCGTGGCGCTCAGGGTGTCGGGGTCTTCCGCCACGACCAGGTACCGGCCGGCGCTGAGTATTGTGCCGGGCTCGAAGGTATAGCCGATTCCCCTGTGGAAGCGGAAACCGCTGAGGTCGATGTCACGTTCACTGCGGTTGTAGAGTTCGACAAAGGAGACGCCGGGGCGGGATTCCTGCCTGGCGAGCTGCAGGTCAAGCGGAGGATGGTACATGATCTCGTTGATCACGACATCTTCTTCAAGTGCGACCTGGTTCTGTGCTCCAGGGGTCGGGGTTGGAGTAGCCACGAACCTGCCCGCCCCGTCCGGGTAGAGTGCGTCGCTGGTGCCGCTGAGGGCGGGAGCGAGCTCTGCGGGGTTTTCAAAATGGGCGGCATCGAGAACCTGCTGCAGGTTGGGGCGGGTGAGAAAGACCGAAACCTGTTCAGTGGAAAGGTCCAGGGTCATCTGGGAATCGGTGAAGACCAGGTAGCCGTTAGCGGCGATGCTGCTCCCTTCGGGAATCGCCCACTTGTTCAGGGCGTTGTTGTCATCGCTGAGGAAGAAACCCGACAGATCGAGCGGCCGGGCGGCCGTGTTGTAGAGCTCAAGCCAGCCCTCTTCGCCGGTTCGCACGAAGCATTCATTAAAGACCACGGGGACCGGCTCACCTGCAGGGTTCGGGAGTTCGATCCGGCTGCTGACCAGCTTCGGCTGGAAACTCGCGTCCGAGCTGGTTTCCGAGGCGTTATGGATGGCGACGGCAAAGGTATTGGTTCCGACCCGCAGGCGGTCCGTGCTGATGGAAAAGGCCTCAAATTCCCGGGCTTCGTGGGACTGTGCACGTTGTTCGAAGGAAAGCGGATCGCCGGGGCTTCCGATCCGGTTACGGGAGATCTCCTGGCCGTTGAGGAACAGGACGAAACCATCGTCGTACCGGATCTGGAAGGAGACATCATCGAAGGAGTCGATCTGTTCCCGGGTCAGCTCGAGCGACTTGCGGTTGGCGAAGGAGGTGTAGTTGCTGCGCATGTCGTCGAGAATGGTCACATCATCATCATCTCCATACCCGATCCCGGTAGGCCCTTGAAGCCAGCCGGAATCATCAAAATCAATTTCCTGCCAGCCGTTGGGATACTCGGTGGTGTTCTTGCGGTAGCGCCAGGTTGAATCTTCCGGGATGATCACGGTCTCGATGACCCGTGGTTCGTCAAAATTGCCCCGCCCCGGGGTCCCGCCGACAACGATGCTGGAGGTCCAGTTGTCATTGTCGTGCTGGGGGCCGTAAACGTCCTTGATGATCAGGGAGTGGCCGGTGCCATCGGCAACGCGGGGCCATTGGCCGCGGTCTGAGAAGCTGAGGCTTATATCGGGGCCGCCTCCGTAGATATTGATGGTGAGCCGCTCACCATCGTTGTCCAGCTGCCCGCCGAAATCTCCGATGACATTATCTATATTGTAGGCCGCCCGTACGGCCTCGGCATCCGCGGCGATCACCAGGTAGGAACGCCCTTCGAGATAGGTGTCAAAAGGGAAGGTGAAGTTCACGCCTTCAGAGAAGTAATAGCCCGTCAGGTGAACTACGGTCGGTTCATCGTTGTAGATTTCGATCCATTCGAGATTTGCATCACCGTTGGCCGCTTCCAGGTCAGCCGGAGGGTTGTACATGATCTCGGTGATAATGATTGCCGATGCGGGTTGCGCCTGTAGAAAGGCCAACAGGAAAAAGAAGGTGGCAAGGGCGGTTCTGCAACTCGCTGTAAGACAGCGTTTCATGTTAAGTCCTGGCATTGTTTTTCAGTACCTGAAGTGAATAGTTCTGGATGAGGTCCGGAAGTGGCGAAAACACCCATGGGGTGCATGAACGGCGCTGCAAAGTAGTTCAGCCGCCGATGAAGTAAGCCACCAGAAACGGACCCTTATTAACGGAATTCAAGATACTCAAGATTAAGGTACCGGAGGCTGAAATGCCAGTTTCCGCAGTCGATGAGAACCTGTAAAAAACCCCGATTGCAGT
The DNA here is from genome assembly GCA_046582735.1 of Planctomycetota bacterium. Taxonomy (GTDB): domain Bacteria; phylum Planctomycetota; class UBA8108; order UBA8108; family UBA8108; genus UBA8108. The sequence goes on along the minus strand of JAYGDV010000162.1, from coordinate 333 downwards.
CGTTGCGGGGGCTTTCGCCCTGAATATGGAGCTATATGTCTTGATGTGTTTTCGCTGCAGGTTAGGATTGGCGTTCGCTGATTTGCCCAGGCAGTCAGCAGGCAGGTGATCCGCCCTGGCGGGTCAGCCCAATTCCGCCTGGTATCGGGGTGTAGCTCAGCCTGGTAGAGCGCTACGTTCGGGACGTAGAGGTCGGTGGTTCGATTCCACTCACCCCGACCATTTTTTTGCAGGGCCGGTTTCCCAGGGTAAATCTCCTGCCCTGCCGCAATGGCAGGAGGCCGGGGGGTGGGACCCTCTTTGCACGCCAAAGCTTTACGCGCCATCTGCCCC
>JAYGDV010000101.1:0-1798 GCA_046582735.1 Planctomycetota bacterium | reverse complement strand
CGCGGCCGAGGGCGTCACCGATCAGCATGTAGGTCTCAGCGTTGCGGTTGTAGTGATAGTCCTGGCCCAGCGGTGATTCATCGACCTCGCGCCAGAAGTTACGTGTGTCGACTGAGGCCACAGTGCCGGCATACTCAGGATGCCGCTTCGGATCACCGACCGCCATTTGCGCTTTCAGGATCCTCAGGAACTTGTCCTGCATACTGTGCCCGCCGAACCCGATAGTGGCCACGACGGAAGGCAGCTTCGGCGTCTTGAACTCCTTGCGGACATCGTTGATCAGGTTGACCAGGTTCGTTTCGTATTTCATGATCAGCTCTTCGGAGAAGCTGTCTTTGTGGCCCTGGAACCAGACAAAGCCGGCAACCTCGTAACCCTGGCCCTTGTAGCCGGGAACGACCTTGTCGATGTTGTCGAGCGTCTTGCGCACGCCCTCAACCATCAGCTTGTATTCCGCTGATTCGAATTCGTTACCGGGATCGGTGCGGCCGCTTGAAGGTGGACGAAAATCGAAGCCCAGCGAGCGATTGCCCTGGGCTGTCTTGATCAGCAAGACCTGCTCGTCGTGGAACGTGCCCAGCACATGGCCGAAGCCGAGCTCCGGACCGATGGACTTGCCATTCGAGGTGGCGCTCAGCGGCGAGCCCTTGCCATCCTTCGCAAGTCGCGCCTCCTGGAAGTAAACGTCGTTCCGCACGGTCCACTCGCCCCCACCATCTACCAGCCAGGGGAATTTCTCTTCCCGCCTGGCTACCGCCTCGAGATCGCCATTACCGAGCAGGTCCGTCTTTTGCATCCAGAACCTTGGCGGGGCACCTTTAAAGCCAGAGATCTTGAAGGTGTAACGCTTCCCGGGTTTGAGATTCACGTCCTGCTTCACCGGCTCGCTGCCTTGTTCGCGGCGGTAGACTTCTTTACCGTCGATTTGCATGACGCCGAAGGAGCTCTCACCGAAGCCGCAGTGCGCCTGGTAGACCCCGTGCTGAGGCACCTCAATAAACCCCTTGCCGACAGGCTTGTCCGTCGGCTTACCATCCGGCAGGTAGACACTCAGCCGCGAGACCTTGTAGTTGCCCACGCGATAGATCTGAAACGGATCATTGGGGACGGAGGGATCGGAGCTGAGGTAGACGCCCGTATAGACGTTCTTCGCTCCGCTGAGGTTACCCATCCCGACCATGTTGGACTGGCCCGCCAGGATGTAGACCTTGACCGGCCTCGCGGCATCGCCAGGCTTGCCGTCGGGATCAGGAAGCTGGGCCGGAACATCGGCAGCGCAAAGGGGAAGGGCTGCCAGGAGCAGCACGAAGACGATCAATCGGGTTGTAGGTTTCATAGTGCGTTCCGTGTCGGTTTAGTGTTTCAGTTTTTGTATTGCGCCAAACGAGACGAAGCGCCCTCGTGTTCAAAATCCTGGTGGCAGCCTCATTCAGCCAATTCGCCCAACGCTGCGGCGATACTCTTAAGGCTTTTGGGCCATTGGTCAAAGCCGGTGCTCCTGGCATCCGGGATCTTTGGAGAGCTAATGCCTTCGACCAGTGAGCCCCCGGGTTGGGCATAGAGGAACTGGACCTTCTCGTGCCCATAGGTGCCCGGCAGGCTCCTGGCGTAGATCTCCAATTCGGCCGCATAGTGGGCAGGGTCCTCGCCGAGGTTGCTTTCCGACGGCACCCAGATCACACCCGCAACGCCCATGGGAGTCAGTGGGCTTACGCACCAGTTGTAGGCATAGGTGGGAATCGTGTCCGAAGGAACGGTGCCGCCCTTGCCGGCTTCCGGGAAAGAAGGAGCCTTGAGC
>JAYGDV010000412.1:0-18692 GCA_046582735.1 Planctomycetota bacterium | reverse complement strand
CGGTGCCCTCGGCGCCGATTTCGCATGCGAGCCTGCAGGGGCGAAAGCAGCGGTGGATTCGATAAGCTCCGGTGAGGGGGTTGACGCGGTATTTGATACGGCCGGTGGTTGCGAAGCCCTCGACGCCTGCCTGCAGCTGGGCAGGAGAGGCTCGACGGTGGTTCTCTTTGCTCATGCCGAGGCGGGCGAGATGGCGGGCTTTGAGCTGAACCGGTTGTTCAAAGAGGAACGCCGTCTCGTCGGTTCGTATTCCGGCGGTGTCGAAGACCAGGACGCTGCCTGGGAGTTGATGCTTTCAGGGGCGCTCGATGCTTCGATGCTGGTGAGCGCCAGGGTTGGGCTGGATCAATTCGACAAGGCGCTTGAGCTGGTTTGCAGCCGCCAGGGGCTCAAGGTGCTGATGGAGCCCTGAAAGAGGAAGTGAAATGGAACAATTATCAGCCTGGCTGACAGGCGCTGAAACGATTGAGCTCCGCAAAGCTCCTGTGCCCGAACCCGGCCCGGGTGAACTGCTCATCAGCATCGGCGCAGCGGTGACCTGTGGGACGGACGTCAAGGTCTACAGGAGGGGAGGACATCCACGAATGCTGGTGGTTCCCTCTCCATTCGGTCATGAGGTGGCAGGGACAGTCATTGGATGCGGGGCCGGTGTTGAAAACTGGCAGGAGGGGGAACGGGTCGTCGTTTCCAATTCATCCTCCTGTGGCCGCTGTAATTCCTGTGTGCGCGGCAGTGAAAATCTCTGTACCGACCTGGCCTATCTCAACGGGGCTTTTTCCCGCTATCTCCTCGTGCCTGCCCGCTTTGCCGAGAGGGGGGTCTACCGGATCCCGGACCAGCTCGGTTTTGCGGCCGCTGCTCTCAGTGAGCCCCTGGCCTGTGTCCTGCACGGGATCGAAAAGCTGGACCCGCAGCCGGGTGAATGCGGGGTTCTTTTTGGCGCCGGGCCGATCGGACTGTTGTTTACCGCTGTTCTCTCAAAGAGGGGGATGGAGGTCGTTGTCGCCGATCCCAATGAGCCACGTCTCGAGCTGGCCAGCAGCCTCGGGGCCCGCGGTATCCTTGTTGTAGAGAGAGGTTCCCCGGCAGCAGAAAATGCGCTCTCCATGAGCCCGCAACCGGAAGGCTTTGACTACGCAATCGATGCGACAGGAGCTCCGGCAGGCTGGCTCGACGCCCTGGCCTCTGTACGGCCCGGCGGCAGGGTGAGCCTCTTCGGAGGCTGTGCGCCGGGGACCGCGGTTGAGCTTGATTCCCACCGGGTTCATTACGAAGAGCTGACGGTAATGGGGGCCTACCATCACCGCCCGGCCGATTTCAGTGCAGCCCTCGAGCTGCTGGCTGCAGGGGAGATCGATACGGATGTCTTTCTCTCTTCTGAGCGTCCGCTCGAAGAGATCGAGGCGGCTCTTGGCGATATGATCGCGCGCCGTGCCGTCAAGGTCGTTATCCGCCCGCAACCCTGAGGTTGACGCTGCCAAAGGGCAGCATTATCGGAAATCCCTCCTTGCCCGCATGGGGGCAAATGTATATCCTCCACGGGTTCGCTGGGGGTGCCTGACCTTCGAGGCTGAGAACTGACCCTTGGAACCTGATCCGGCTTGAACCGGCGTAGGAAAAGCGGCTTCTGGAGTGGATAGGAGTTAACCCGGAATAAACTTTTGCACCCCTTGTGTTGAATGAGATGCGAGTCCTCTTCCGGGGGGTGGGAATAAGAACTGGAAAGGTGGTTTTGTAGTGGTCAAACGTATTAACGTTAATCCCGAATGGGAACTTCCCGGTCTTGGTAATAACCCGTCGACGGAAAAGGAAGGAACGAGTCCCGCTTCCTTCGCGATCAAGCCCGAGATTGGCGGGCGGCGGGCTTTCTGTTCTCCCGACACTCCCGGTATGCCTGAGCCGTCCGGGGTTGATGCGATGGACTGGAAAAACGAGGAAGGGAGAAAGCCGGTCACCCAGCTGGAATCTGCACGTGCAGGGCTTATCACCCCGGAGATGAAGAGGGTGGCTGAAAGGGAGGCGCATCTCACCGCTGAGCAGATCCGGGTTGAGGTTGCTGCCGGGCGGATGATCATTCCAGCCAATAAGGTACACCTGCGCTACCAGCTCGATCCGATGTGCATCGGCCGGGCCTCTACCACCAAGATCAATGCCAATATGGGGGCTTCGCCTGTCAGCTCCGGCACCGAGGAAGAGCTTGAAAAACTGCATTGGGCCGAGCGTTGGGGTGCTGACACCATCATGGATCTCTCCACGGGCGGGCAGATTGACCTGTGCCGCGAGACCTTCATCAGGAACTCGAAGACTCCCATCGGCACAGTGCCGCTCTACTCGATGATCATCGACCGTAAACTCGAGGACCTTACCTACGATGTGATCCTCGAGAATCTAGAGCACCAGGCGAAGCAGGGCGTCGACTATTTCACCCTCCACGCCGGTGTGCTCAAGGAGCACCTGCACCTGGTCAAGGACAGGCTGATAGGGATTGTCTCACGCGGCGGCAGCCTGCTGGCCAAGTGGATGCTGATCCACAACAAGCAGAATCCAATGTACGATCTCTTCGAGGACATCTGTGACATCATGCGGGAGTACGATGTTTCTTTCAGCCTCGGCGATGGCCTCCGTCCCGGCGGGCTCGCCGATGCCAGTGATGCCGCGCAGATGGCAGAGCTGGAAACCCTCGGTGAGCTGACCCAGCGAGCCTGGGCCAAGGGCGTGCAGGTCATGATCGAGGGGCCGGGGCATGTGCCGTTTGACCAGATCGAGTTCAACATGAAGCTCGAGCGACGGCTTTGCCACGGGGCGCCTTTCTATGTGCTCGGCCCCCTGGTCACCGATATATTCCCCGGCTACGACCACATCACCTCCTGCATCGGAGCGACGGCGGCGGCCTACCATGGTGCCTCCATGCTCTGTTACGTGACGCCGAAGGAACACCTCGGCCTGCCGAAAAAGGACGATGTCAAGCAGGGCTGCGTTGCCTACAAGATTGCCGCCCATGCAGCCGATGTGGCCTTAGGCATCCCGGGTTCGCGGGACAGGGATGACGAGCTCACCAAGGCAAGGGCTGCGCTCAACTGGCAAAAACACTTTGAGCTGTCCTTTGATCCCGATACGGCAAAGGCCTATCACGACGAAGACCTCGATGTGGACACTGACTTCTGTGCGATGTGCGGCCATGACTGGTGTTCTGTGAGGATCTCCAAGGAGATTGTCGAGTTTGCCTCCGGCAAGGCTGATGGTTTCCAGCGGGAGGGAGGCCAGGCTGTTCGCACCAGCGCATTGAGTGAGGATCAGCAGGATATTCTCCAGAAGCGTGGAGTTCTCTCCCCCGAGGAGATCCATAAGCTGGCCCACAAGGGGGAGAAATCCGCCTGTCATTCTGATATCGTCGAAGACCAGGATGAAGCCAAGGGGGTCCAGGATGGCCTCCTTACCGGCTCCTGAGTCTGCATTTAACTTTGCCCCGCAAGGGGAGGCATTCGGTGCTGGTTCTCCAGTGGAGAGACGCCGGGGTATCTCTGTAGAAATCAGGTCTGAACGGGAGGGGGCGTGAGCATGAGCCTGCTGGCGGTAATACCGGGCCTTGCCCCGGGGCTCCTTGCGCTCCTGCCCCAGATCCTTCTATTGCTGTTTGCCCTGGTGGTGCTTTTGCTCTCGCCCAGGACCTGGTGGAGAACCCTGGTATATTCCTGCCGCCGTCCTCAATGGATTCTTGCTCTCCTGCTGGGTGCTGGAGCCTGTTGGCTGGGAATCTCGAAGATTTCCTCCAGCTGGCCGGCTCCTGCCGCCGGCGAGGTCCGCAAACCCCATGTGGGGGATTTTACCGCGGGAGACTCGAGGTACAGTTTCCTGCGTCCCGGGCTCCAGGGGCCGGCAATTGGAGTAGAGGTGGAAGCTCTCTCTGTGGAAGGACCGCAGGGAGCCCGGGAGCTCCTCAGCCCCGGGCGGATCTTCAGGGTGAGCGAAACGGGAGCGATTTCCTGCGTACCCTTTTCCGGCAGCGAGGCTGCCTGGGAAATTCCTTCGCCGGGCGCTGCGGGCCTGCTCTTTCCGCTGGTGGGGGTTGGGCGGAATGCTGCCGGACGGGATCTGCCCGATTGTCTCCTGGCGCTGTCGACTGCAGGGGCAGGAACAAGGGCCAGGGTCATCGATGCGGACAGGGGAACTATCCTGTCGACAGTGCTGCTCGAGGACCGGGCTGTTCTCCCCCCCGTTGTTGTCGATGAGCTCGCCGTGGTTACCTGTCGGGATTCTGTAGTCGCGTTCAGCCTTGCCGGGTTGCCGCGCGAGGGTCATTCCATCGAATGGAAGGCGCCTTTACCCGCCGGAGGCGTTGCAGCTCTTTCAGGTGATGAAGACGGGCATGTATTCCTTCTTGGCGACCATCTCTCAGCCCTGGATATTGTAACTGGAGAACCGGTTGCCGACCTGCCCCTGGGGGAGCAGGGGTCCGGGGTTGGCAGGCGTGGAATTCGTACCCACCAGGGACTGGTTTACCTCCTGCAGGAGGGTGCCGGGATAAAAGCTCGCGGCAGAATTTTCTGCTTCGGGCTGCTTGGCAGCTCTTTTGAGAAGTCCTGGGAGCTTGAGCTGCCGGGTCTTGAAGCGGCCGGTGTCGCTCTCTTCGGGGGTAAGCTGGGATGCCTCAGCCGGCCGGGCGGGGAGCTGGTACTCCTGGATGCGGCGACGGGCCAGCGCCTTGGCGGGAAAACCTATTCACCCGCGATTCCCCTCGGGCTTGCTGCGGATCTGTCAGCCTGTTATGTGGTTCTTTCCGGAGGCAAGGTCTCCCGCTTTTCCCATATTCGCCAAAGGGAAGACTGGCGGCTGGGCCCGGGTGCGGATTGGGTTGCTTCACAGCCGGGTACAGGGGCGCCTTTGCTTCGCTCCGGGCGACTCTATCTCAGGGGAGAGGGGCATGTCTTTGTGCTGGCTGAATCGGGAGAAGAAGAGGGACCTGCCGGCTGGGTGTCAGCCAGGGCAGATGGTGGGCGCAGTGGAAATTCCGACAGGCGCCGGGGACCGCTTGCGGCCGAGGTGCTGTGGAGGGTGAAGCTGCCGGGGGGTGCTGCAGGATCGGATTCCAGGGAGCTGGACCCCGTAATTCCCCTTGGCGAGAAGCTCATCTGCTGGGGCGAAAACGATGGGGGAGGAAAGATATTCTCCCTGGGCCGCAACGGCAAACCTCTCGACAGCATGGATCTTGCCGCACGGCCGGTGAGTGCCGTTTCAAACGGCGCCCGACTGTTTATTCTATCAGGAGAGGCTGCCGCTTCCCGAGGTCCTGCCCGGCTGTCGAGCCTTGAGATTCCCGGAGTAAAAATAAGGCAGGCCTGGGAAAGGGAACTTCCCGGGCCGGGACGCGGGAGGCTGTGCATGTCTGGCGGAGGTATTGTCGTGCCCGGTGCGGATTCTATCCTGCTGGTCGATGCGGCTGATGGGAAGACCACCTGGGAACGCCGGGACCTCGGCCAGGCGAAAGCTGTGCATCCTCTTGGCCGTGATCTTCTTGTGGTTCACGGCGAGTCACTTCTGTTGGTGGACTCGAGCTCGGGACAGACCCTGCGAAATTTCCCGGGGCCTGCAGGTGAGCTCCTGTCAATCGCCAGCGTGGGGAGAAGGCTCTTCCTCGCCAGCAAACGCAACAGGGCTTCCAGGCTGGATGCTTTTTTGAGCGACACCGGCGGGCTCCTCTGGTCGCGCCGCCTGGGTGAAGACCTGCAGGTAGAGCTCGCTTCAATGGAGGACTGCCTGGTTGTTGCAGATACGGCGGAGCTCGTTTCCTTTGGTCCTGGCAAAGGAGAACAGCTGCAGGAGTTTTCTCCCGGGACGAAGTGGAACGCTGTTCCCGCCCTGGCAATGGGAATGATGGTTGCTATCGACGGTGGGCGCCTGGTGGCGCTTGATCCCGTCCTCGGCGGCGAGATCTGGAGCCTTGAGCTCGGCGATGCTGACCCCTTTTCTTCGGTGAGCATCATCGCTGGCCGGGTCTACCTGCGTTCGGCCGGTGAGCTGCTCTGTGCAGGGCAGGAGGAGGCACCTTGAAGGAACCCCGCGGCTTCTTTTTTCAATCCGGCGAGAGTGAGCTGGGAAGCGACCGAGAAGAGATCCTCTCCCATCGTGACGAGCTGGGTGGCAAGGGGGCCGGTTTGCACGCTCTCTGTGCCGGAGGTTACCGGGTTCCTCCGGGCTTTACCCTCTCGAGTACATTCTGCACAGGCTATTTTGATAAAGGCCGCCAGCCCCCCGCTGGGCTCGAGGCTGCAGTCAGTCTCGGTCTTGAGAAGATCGAGGAGGCTGTCGGCAGGAAGCTTGGCGCCGGGGAGCTTCCCCTCGAGCTGGCCGTTCGCTCCGGAGCCGCTGTCAGCATGCCCGGAATGATGGATACGGTGCTTGGAGTCGCAAGCCGTGAAGAGCTTGATTCGGCCATTCTCAAAGTGTTCGAGTCGTGGTCGAGTGCCCGGGCAGAGACCTACCGCAGGGAACAGGGGATCCTCGGGCTCGATGGTACGGCGGTGACGATACAGGTGCTCTGCCCGGCGGAGATTGCGGGCGTCGCGTTTTCGCGGGCTCCTGGAAGGGGTGGAGAGGACGAGCTGCTTATAGAGGCCGTGAGCGGGCTGGGGGAGTCACTGGTGTCCGGGGAGGTCACTCCCGACAGCTACCGCCTTTTGAGAAGTTCGCTGGAGCTGACCGGTGAGCGCAGCATCGGTGAGAAACTTCTCGAGGAGCCGGCGCTCAGGGAGCTTTCCGGGCTGTGCCTGCGTCTCGAGGAGGATTTCGGGTACCCGGTGGATGTGGAGTGGGCCTGGGTGGCCGGAGAGTTCTGGCTGTTGCAGGTTCGGGAAATCCGCAAAGAGGCGGGAAGAGAATTACGGGCAGAGGAGCTCGAACGTGCCCGCGGCCTGCTCGGAGATGATGGTCTCCTGGTGCGGCACAACCTGGATGAAACCCTCTCCAATCCGACACCGATGACCTGGGACATCCAGTCGGAGTTCATGAGCGGCCGTGGTGGTTTCGGAACTCTCTACAGGCGGCTGGGCTACTTCCCATCTGCCCGCGCCGATAGCGAGGGCTTCCTGGAGCTGGTCGGTGGACGTATCTTTGCCGACCCTGCACGTTGTGCCGAATTGTTTTACTCCCGGGGAGTTCTCTCCTATGACAGCGTGGAGCTCGAGGGCAGGCCTGCGGCCATCGAGGAACCGCCCCGGCTCTGGAAGACCAGGGAAGCATCCCCTCCGGCGTTGCTGCGTACGCTCCTGGAGGTGGTGCGCTCATCCCGGCAGGCACAGCGTGGCAGGCACAAGGTGCTCGATGAATTCCTCACGGATGAATTGCCCCGCTACGAGGCCTGGGTCGCCCGTGAGCGCCAGGTCGAGCTGGAGAAGCTCGGGCCCACAGAGCTCTACGATATTCTCGAAATGCGGATCCGCAGGGTAATGGGAGACTTTGCTCCGAAGGTTCTGAAGTTGTCTTTTTACGCCAACCTGGCGCTCGATGAATTCAACGATCTCCTCGAGAGGTGCCTGGGTTTTGAGCGTGGGGCTGTGCAGGCACGTGCGCTCCTTGGAGCTCTTGACGGAGATCTTGCCGTTGAGCAGGCCCTCTGGCTCATCGAGGCCGGGAAATCTGGTTCCGGCCTGCAGGATTTCCTGGATCGATTTGGTCATCGCTGCGGCAGGGAAATGGAGCTCGCGGAAAAACGCTGGTGGGAGGAGCCCGGGAAGGTAAAGCTCCTGGGGCAGCAGATGGCCCTGACGGAAGCTGATTTTCTTGCCCGGCGCCTTTCGCTTTCAGAGCAGCGGGTTGCAGTCGAGCTCGATGTTCTCGAGCTCCTGGGCAGGGAGCAGCCGGAGGCGGTGGAGCCTTTCGCTCAATTGCTCCGCGAAACCAGGCGGTTGCTGCCCTGGAGGGAGAATGGCAAGTTCCACTGGATGGCAGGTTACGATCTTATTCGCCGCGCCCTGGTCGAGCTCGATAAGCGCCTGTCGCTCGAGGGGAATGTCTTTTACCTCGAGCGTGCAGAGCTGCGGGAATGTCTCGACCGTGGGGAGCAGGTTCTTCCAGGCCGCACCAGGGAGTCGATCAGCCGCCGGCGGCGGTGCAGGCGGGGATTCCAGGGTCTCGATATCCCCGGGGTTCTTTCCGCAAGCACCCTGGCGGCAGGTCCTGGTGAAGGGCCGGGTAAGAGGGATGAGCCCTCCGGTGGAATTCTCCGCGGCGAAGGAATCTCGTCCGGAACCGGTAAGGGGAAGATCTGGGTCTGCTCCTCTGCAGCGGACAAGCCCCCGTTTGAGGGGCCGTACCTGCTGGTTGCCGAGTCAACCGATCCGGATTGGACCCCATTGCTGGCGGCGGCTGCCGGGCTCGTGGTTGAGAGAGGCGGCAGCCTGTCCCACGGGGCGATAGTCTGCAGGGATTTCGGAATTCCTGCAGCGGTCATCGAGGCCGCCGGCAGGAAGCTCCACACGGGTGTCGAAGCCGTTCTGGATGCAGATCATGGAGAGCTGCGGCTGGCTGCCGGGGACGACGGCCAGCCCGCGGACCAGGAAGAAGACCCGGCCTCGCGGGACTGGGATCCCGGCCCCGAGCCTTATTGCGCTCCCCCTGCGCCGGGAACCGGGCGGCGCGCTCTCCTCGGGCTGCTTACTGCGATCCTGCTGTCCCTGCTGCTGGTATCTGTCGATGCCCTGAGCTCGCGCCTGGCCGATCTTGCCGGCCTGGTTCTCGACCGCTGGCCGCTGGGCGGGGCGACTCCCTTTGCATCTATTTTTGCAGCCGCCCTGCTTGGAGCTCTGCTCTCGCTGGGGATTCTTGCCCTGTCGAGTGACCGCAAAGGATTGCGACGCGCGAGACAGAGGCTGCGCTGGTACAGGAAGAATGCTGCGAGAGCAAAGGCCGAAGGGCAGGGCGATATCCTGAGAAAAATCAGGCGGCGCATGGTGGAGGCAAAATCGGACCGCGCCCTTACGCTTCTGAAGCCCATCGCCTGGACGTTCCTGCCCTTGTGCCTGGGTTTTATCTGGGTCAATGACCGCTTCGCAGCGGAGCCGATCTCTCCCGGCAGCCGCTTCAGGGTAACCGCCTTTGTCGAGCCGGGAGCCGGCCGGCAAGCTGAGCGCCTGCGTTTCGCCCGCATGGATACAACCGGGGGCCTGCAGGTTCTCGGCACTCCCTACCGCATGATTGAGCCGAACACCGCCGCCCCGGCCCTGTCGGCCTACAAGGTAGCGTGGGATGTAGAGGCCCTCCGTGAAGGAACCCATGAACTGTCGGTTGCCGCTGCGGGAGAAAAGGTCCAAAAGAGCATCATCGTCACCACCGGCATCGAGCGCGCCAAAGCCATTGGACGCTACGGGGGGGTGATTCCCGAGCTGCAGGTGGATCACCGGGCCCTGGTGGTTCACCTGCCGGGCTGGTTTCATTCCATAGTTTCGCGAATTGCGGCTTTCTTCAGTGGCGGCAGGGGATTGATCCCCGCGCAGACGGCTGTTGGGCCCTGGACCGCCTACCTTGCCCTGGCGGTGATGCTGGTACTCGCTCTGCAGTGGCTGAGCGGCTATCGTTGATCCCGGTTATCCCATGAAAAAAACCAGCCTATCCATCCTGATCTTCTTCCTGGTGCCGGGTGCCGGGCCCGCCCCCGGCGAGGACTGGCCGGCTTTCAGGGGTGGAAGCTTTCGCACAGGCCGTGTTGACGACACCCCTGCTTCAGCCGCTCCGGCTCTCAAGTGGAGGACCGTGAATGAAGACCATGTTTCGCCGGCCTATGCATCATCCCCTGCGATCGTCGGTTCCAGGGTTTTCGTTGGGCTTGCCGAGCAGTCTGTTTTCAGTGCCAGCGGCCGGGTGCTCTGCCTCGACCTTACCAGCGGAAAGCAGGTCTGGGAGATGGAGACGCGCTACCCTGTTTTTTCATCTCCCTCGGTCAGTGCCGGCAGGGTTTTTGTCGGAGAGGGATTCCACCAGGACAGTGAGTGCAGTCTCTATTGCTTCGCTGCGGACTCGGGAAAGAAGCTCTGGAACTTCACGACAGCCAGCCACCTCGAGTCCAGTCCCCATGTTGCCGGCGGCCGGGTGTTTTTCGGCGCCGGGGACGACGGGATCTATTGCCTCGGTGCAGAAGACGGCCGTAAGCTCTGGCACCAGGAGGGTCTGCATGTGGACATCTCCCCGCTGCTTTCGGGCGGATTGCTCTATGCGGGCTCGGGGTATGGCAAGTTCGAGGCCTTTGCCCTGAGGGGGGAATCGGGGGAGTTCGCCTGGCGGGAGACGGTCGATCTTCCTGTCTGGGGGGCTCCTGTGCGCCTTGGGAACCGGATCTACTTCGGGCTCGGTAACGGGAACTTTACCGAGAGCGCTGCGAAACCTGCCGGTGCGGTGCTCTGCCTGTCGGCCACCTCGGGAAAACAGGTGTGGCGCAGGGATCTGCCCGATGGTGTCCTGACGGCGGTGGTGGCGGGCAGGAGCGCTCTCTTTGCAGGTTGCCGGGATGGAAGGGTTTATTCTCTTTCCGCCGCCTCCGGTGAAATTCTCTGGAGCGCTGCCTGCGGTGGAGGGGCCGTGGTCTCTTCGCCCTTACTGGATTCAAGAGAGAGGGCCCTGGTGGTGGCCTCTGTCGGGGGTGTTCTCCAGGGGCTGTCTCCTTCGAGCGGACGCAGGCTCTGGGCCCTGTCGATCGGGAAATTGCAGGGCGAAGAGGAAGACCTGCAGCTCTATTCCTCGCCCTCGGCCGCTGGCGGGCGCCTGGTTCTCGGCACAATGTCGGGGAGCCTTCTCGGCTTCAGCTTTCCAGGGCAGGATTGAGTCTCTGGAGGCAGGAAAACAGATTTGAAAATGGAAACCTATCGTCGCGACAGATCCTATCGCTGGAATTATGAGCGCGGCCCGTCCTTCAGCGGGTCTTTCCCGGCTATTCCCGATACCCCTCTAAAGGACTTCTTCGGCAGCCGGGTCAGCTCCCGCCTGGGCGTGGCGGCGGGTATCCTGCTCAATTCAAAATGGATCGAGTGCTATTCGCGGCTGGGTTTCGATGTGCTGACCTACAAGACGGTTCGCAGCCGGGAGAGGCCGTGCTACCCGCTGCCCAATTGGGTCTTTGTCGAGTCGAAAAAAGACCTCGAGCCCGGCTCTGACGAGATCCTGCGGATCGCCCGCCGGCGCCCGCGTGATCCGGCAGAGGTGACATCGGCTGTCTGCTTCGGGATGCCCTCGCAGCCTCCGGAAGTGTGGCGCAGGGATGTGAGCCGTGCGCACAGCAGGATCCGGCGCGGCCAGGTGCTGGTGGTCAGTGTTGTCGGCACCCCGGAGGATGGGGGGGGAGAGGAGTCCCTCGTGGATGACTTCTGCCGCTGTGCCCGCTGGGCGAGCGAGGCCGGTGCTGATATTGTCGAGGCTAACTTTTCCTGTCCGAATGTCTGTACGGCGGAGGGGTCGGTCTACCAGGACCCAGGCGCCTCGGGGCGGCTGGCTGCGGCGCTGCGGGATGTTCTGCCCTCGACCCCGTTGTTGATCAAGAGCGGGCATTTCAGAGACCGCCGCCGGCTCGGGAATTTCTACCGGGCGGTATCGGGCAGCGCCGATGGGGTGGTGCTGGTCAACGGAGTGTCGAGGCGGGTGCTTGGAGCGGACAACAAGCCGGTCTTTGGAGATTTCGAGCGCGTGGGAATCCTCGGCAGGGCCATTCACCCGGCGGCGGTTTCAAATGTCACTGCGGCTGTGCGGTTTTGCGCAAAGAACAAGCTGGGGCTCGGGACCATCGCGGTGGGCGGCGTTACCGGTGTCGAGGATCCTGCGCCGTTCTTCGACGCAGGGGCTCGCGGCGTGGTCATGGGGGGAGTGCCGATGCTGGATCCCCACCTGGCGCTCAGGATGAAGAAATCTCACCCCGGGTGGTGAGGGCTTCCGAGGTCACTTCTTCTTTTTCATCCGGGCGAGCATTTTTTCGATCTTCTGTTCCATCTTCGGAACGTGGGCAGCGTTGAAGCCGACCGATCGGCCGCGGATGATGCCCTTGTGGTCAATCCAGAAGCTGGTAGGAGATGAAACCACTCCGTAGAGCTTCGGGCTGATCTTGCCGCCCATCAGAAGGATCTTGTGGGTGAGCTTCGACTCGGTGGCGAACTTGCCGACCGTTGCCGCGTCCTCGTCCCAGTCGTTGACCGCGATGACAGTGAATCCGTTTTTACCGTACTTCTCTTGCAGCTTTGTCAGGTAAGGAGCCTCCTTACGACAGGGTCCTCAGCCATAGCCCCAGAAGCTCAGCAGCGTTACCTTCCCCGCGGTTTCCTTCCTGAAGTTGACCTGCTTGCCGTCAAGGTCGGCGAGAGTGAAGTCCGGGGCCGGCTTTCCGAGAATCTTCGCCAGCAATTTGCCGGCATCGTCGGACTCGAAGGTCTCGACGAAGGCATCGAGATGGGTCCGGGAAGCCCGCGCGAGCGCCGACCAGGGAGAGTCATCGAGGAGCTTGCCGGCCGCCGCGACCAGTGGCCTGGTCTCGCTGGAGGGTTTCATGTCGGCGAATACGGCCGAGGCCTTCCTGAATGCGGCGAGTCCCTTTGCGAGGACCGGGGTTTTCTCCAGGGTCGTGATCTCTTTGGCCTCGAGGTCACAGATAAGCGAGAGGGTGATCAGGTTGCCGTTGATGAAAACCGACATCTCGTAGTTGATGGAGATCTTGTTGATGACCCCGGTTTTCTTGTCGCTCGTATAGGACTCCTCCCATTTGTTCAGCGTCGCCTTATTGCCCCTGAAATCGAAGGTCGCCTTGTCGGCGTTGCTGAACGAGGAGATATAGGAGTCCCCGCCGCGGACTTCGGAAGTGCTGCTGGCACAGCGGATCCTGACCGGGATCTGGTTGAGGGTCAGCACCTCGTGGTTGGGTTCGCTCTGTAATTTTACACGGGGTATCTCGAGGCGCAGGGGAAGGTAAATTCCGACCATCTGGTGCGGAGTTTCCAATTCGATCGCAGTCTCTCTCGCCTTTAATCCGGAATCCTTGCCGGACTCGAGAATGTCGAAGCTCGCGATGGGGCTCCCCTCTCCGCCTTCGGGTACGAGCTCCCGCACGGCGAGGATTGTATTTACACCTTCCGGGGAGGTTTCGCTGATGGACAGCAGCGTGCATTTAAACGATGAGTCGTCGTCGGGTTTTTTATCTCCGACCTTCTGGGAGATTCGAGTCTTGCCCTCGTAGCGGATGACCTGCCCGGGGCGGAAGGCATCGCCGGCGGCCTCGGCAGGCAGTGGGCACAGCAGGCCCAGTGCAGTACAAAGAAGGAACGAAAAGGTATAGAATCCCGTCTTCATGGGTTTGGTCTCTCTACAGGTTGGAACAGGCCCGGCCGCAGGCGCGCCGTGACAGCAGGATGCTATCGCGAAACCCCGGTTCTGGCGAACTGAAATTTCGGTTATAGAAACAGCATTTGTCGATGAACGAATCAGTTTTCAGTCTTCAAGGCAAGGTCGCCCTGGTGACCGGTGCAAGCAGGGGAATCGGGCTGGCCTCCTGCCGAAGGATGCTCGAGCGCGGGGCTTCCGTTGTGATGACGGCGAGGAAGCAGGAAGGTCTCGATGATGCCCGCAAGGAGCTCGAGGGGGATGGCTATGACAATGTCGCTGTTCATGCGGCACATTCTTCGAGCGAAAGCGGTATGCAGGCAGCCTTCGCCCTCGCCCTCGAGAGGTTTGGCGCGATAGATATCGTTGTCAACAATGCCGCCACCAACCCCTGCATGGACCCGCTGGCGGAAATCGACCTCGCTCTGTTTGACAAGATCCTCGACACCAATCTTCGCGGCTACCTGGTGGTGGCGAGAGAGGGGATCCGAAGAATGCGCCAGCTCGGATGCGGGGGGGCGATCATCAACCTCTCCACGATCGCAGCCCAAAAGGCGATGCGGGGTCTCGGCGCGTATGGAATCAGCAAGGCCGCGGTCAATTGTCTCACCAGGACCCTGGCCGCTGAGCTGGCGCCGGAGGGGATCCGGGTTAACGGGGTCGCTCCCGGGCTGGTCCGTACCCGGTTCAGCGAGGCGCTCTGGAAAGATGAGGGTATGGAGCAGCGCATGCTGCAGGGAATTCCTCTCAAGCGCATTGCCGAGCCGGGCGATATCGCCGGCGCCGTCGCCTTTCTCGCTTCAGAGGGAGCTTCCTATATCACCGGCCAGACGGTTGTGGTCGACGGGGGAATGCTGTCAGGTTGAGGGGTGGGCTCAGGGCTTTGAGGATTGGAGCCGCTGGATCATTTCGGCAGCTTGCTGGTGGCCTGGAGCCAGTTGCAGGAGGGCGCCGAGCACAGCGGTCGCCTCGCGGTTTTTGCCCTGCTCTGCCAGTAACCTGGAGAGATTCAGGTAGGGGCGGTCGAAACCCGGATCGGCGGCAATGGCTTTTTTCAGTTCCCCTTCCGCCCTGGTTTTTTCACCGAGCTTCCAGAGGGCCATCCCGTGGGTGTTGAGCAACCCGGCCTGCACGGGACTGTTCTTGAGACCGCTTTTGAGCCCGGCGCTGAGACCGGCTTCAGAGATTGCGGCTGCCCGCCGGTGGTCTCCGGATGAGATGAGGATGATCGCCAGGTTGCGGTGTGCATCGAGGTCAAGGGGATCAATGCGGATGGCTTCCTCGTGGGCCGTGATGGATTCTTCAACGTCACCACTTCTGAAAAGTGCCAGGCCGAGCATTCTTCTCAATGCAGCTGACCCGGTGTCGTGTTGAAGAGCCTGCCGGTAGACCTCTGCAGCAGTCTCGAATTCACCGGCCTGGACCCAGGTGTTGGCGAGATTCAGGGCAGCCTCGGTGTGGGCCGGGTTCTTTTCGAGGACGGTCGTGAAATATTTTCGCGCCGTGTCGAGACGCCCGGCCCGCGCATCGAGGATCCCGAGGTTGTTGCGGGCATCATCGTAGCCGGGGTTTTCCTGCAGGATCTCCAGGTAGATCCTGCGGGCCTCCTCCACCTCTCCTGAGCGTGCCGAGGAGATGGCGTAATTAAACAGGGAGTCGGCATTGTCTTTCTGCCCGCCGAGCGCTGTCTTGAAGACCGTGCGGGCCAGCCGGGGCAGTCCCGCATCGCTGTAGGCGTTGCCGAGCTCGAGAAGGTCACGCCTGAAGCCGGGGAAGAGGTAGGTTCCGTTGAAGGGCAGGGCCTTCCCGGTTCTCTCTGCATCGGTGCGCGGTATACGGACCAGGTCGTCGAGGATCCTTGCCGGGTCCGTCTTGCCGCGGTACACCTTGACGATATTTCCCAGTTCGTCGATGAGAAAGCTGGTGGGGACAACCAGGTCGCGGCGATGGTTGAAAAGGTGGCGAAAGAGGATGTTCCAGCCGGCCAGGGTTCTCTCGCTGAAGCGAAGCGCGATGGAGGGCGCCTCGACCCGCGCGAGAAAGTTTCGCCGGCCCGAGGGGATGGGGCCGAGATCGACGGAGGCTACCAGGTGGCTGCCGCCCCTGTTGTGGATCTCTTCTCCAGCCTCGAGCATTCCCTCCAGCCCGGCAACACAGACAGTGCAGTCGCGCGAGAAGAGTTGCAGCAGGGCGGGCTTACCCCTGAACTCCCCGGGCGAGCGCTGCCGGCCGTTGAGATCTGTCCACGGGAGATCGGGGGCCGGCATGGGAGAAACAAGCCAGGTCTCCAGCGCTGTTTTTTCTGCCTCCGGAGCGGGGGGCTCTTGCTCTTTTTCTCTCTTTGCCGGGAGTTGCTGTGCAGGGGGACGGAAGGGAAGTCGGGTGGGGGCCGCTCCCTCGACAATCATCCAGCGCCCCCCCGGGTCGAGACTGCCGTACTCGACGGTTTCGCCTCCCGGCCACCGTACGCTGACGGTTGGAAGTTTTTCGGGGTCTGTGATCGCGAAGCAGGACCAGCGGCTCGACTGGGAGAGGAAGGCCGCTCCTGCACGAACCTCCTTGATCCTGTTGCTGCCGCTCCCGCTGATGCTGATGCGGGCGCCGATCGCATCCCGGTTGCAGTTGCGGCCTTCGAGCCGGATCCAGAGGGCCTGCCCGGAGCCCGGCCAGGTGTTCCTGAGGATTCGCAGTTGGGGCCCATCCCGGTTCCGCAGCGCCAGGTCAGGGCGGCCATCGAGGTCGTAGTCAAGCCGGCCCAGGGCGCGGCCATCCTGGAGGTAATCAAGCCCGCTGGCCGCCGATATATCGATGAAGCTTCCCGTCCCGGTTGAGAGGTGAAGGCAGTTTCTTTCCCGCCCGCCCCAGGAGGTGTCTTCGCGGATCATCCGGTTGATGATCTCCCAGCCATCGAGGTAGCGCTGAAGCCGCAGCTCCCTGCGGGGTGATTGCGACACGACCTGCCGCCAGAAGAAGCTTCAGAGGTCGTGTTCGCGGGAGTTGGTGAGGAAGCCGTTCTGGACATAGATGTCCTCATGGCCATCGAGATTGAAGTCGATGAAATCGCTGCCCCAGGCCCAGCGGCCGAACCAGGAGCTGCCGTCGAGGCTCCTGTCTTCAAAGGCGCCGCCACCGGAATTGCTGAACAGGCTGTTACCTTTTGCGTGGCGCCGGTAGATGTCCTGCAGTTGCCGGTTTCCTGCCTTGTAATCTTCTTTCCCGGTTACCCGCTGGCCCGCGGCGCTGAACATATTGCCGACGTAGAGGTCGAGATCTCCATCGTTGTCGTAGTCTTCCCAGGAAACGCTCATGCCGGCGCCGGTATCTTGCACCCCGGCGGCGGCGGTGGTTTCCTCGAAGGTGCCGTCTCCCCGGTTGCGCCACAGGTTGTTCGAGCCGAAATCATTGGCGATGTAGAGATCGGGGTAGCCGTCATCATCGTAGTCGCCCCAGGCGGCCGCGAAGCTGAAGCGCTGGTTATTTTTTTCGAGACCACTCTCGGTGGTCATGTTTTTGAAGCGGCCGCCGCCGAGGTTCTTCAGCAGGATGTTGGCGGCGCCGTTGTGGGCCTCGTGGTAGGGGATCGGCAACCTGGTGCCGGCGGAGTTGGAGCCGCCGCGCCAGAAGACGTAGGAGCAGATATACACATCGACGAGGCCATCGAGGTCGTAGTCGGCTGCGGTGGCAGACAGCGGCGTTGCCGAGCCGGTGGCCTCCTGCGCGATGGCATCGGCTGAGTGGCTGAAGCGGCCGCTGCCATCATTGAGGAGCACCGCAAGTTTCTGGTCGGTGACGAGGAAGAGATCCTGGTCGGAATCATTGTCGAGGTCGAGAAAGAGCGCCTGGGAGGTTCCGTCGAGGAGATCGACCCCGGCTTCACGGCTGGTATCGGTGAAGGTGCCATCCTTTTCGGCCCGGTAGAGCAGGTTGGGAAGGCCTGCGGCGGTGAGGACATAGAGATCTTCGAGCCCATCACCGTTGGCATCGCCGATGGCCAGGCCGTTGTGCCCGTAGACGCCGATTCCCACCGCCGCATCGACCCGTCTCCTGAAGTGGTCGATCGAGGGGACGAGGATATCTCGATAGGAGGCGTTGGCGCCAAGGACCTCGCTGGTGACATCGGTGAAAGGCTTTGCCGTCATCCTGACATGTTGCCGGCTGCTGATTCTGAAGGATGAGAATTTTTTCCGCCGGGAGTCCCAGGAGAGCTGCGCTTGCCCGTTCCACTGGTGCTGCTCCTCTTTGGCGGAGGCTCCTGCGAGGTGGAAGAGGAGGTCTATCTCGGCCAGGCCGTTTTCTTCGGAGATTCCGACGACCTTGAGCTCGGCTCGCTGGAGAGTTTCAAGCGGGCTGATGCCCTGGCGGATTTCCCCGGCAAAGGAAGCCCTCTCGATGGTTGGGGCGCCGAAGCCCTCTTCTCTTGCGGCGCTGATGCCGGCTGACTGGTAGAGAGGGGTGTTGCGGGACGCCTTGAAGGGGGTGGCTTTAAAATCAGCAGAGCTCACACCTTCAAAGGCTTCAGCGGTCTCCGGCGAATCCGGCTGGAGGAAGAGCTGCTGGAGGATCTTGAGCGGCTGGCGGATTTCCAGCTCGCGGGTTTCTACGGTAAAGGAGTCGTTGCCCGCGACCGTTTTAGTGCGCAGTCGTTCGACCGGGCTGTAGGAAGGAGGGGGAAGCTTGATGCCAGTCCAGGCGGCTCTCCCGGCTGTGGCTGCAGAGTTCGGACCCGGTTTCGTCGGGGTGCTGTAGAAAAGCCAGAGCCCCGCCATGGCAGACAGGATGATGGCCGTTGTAATGAGCAGGGTTCGACGATTCATTCCCGGGGGAGTCCTTTCAACCAGAAGGGTAACAGGTTTTGCCATTTTTCCACCTGCGGGGGTTAGATTCCACGCCTGGGGCTGAAAAAACGTTCCAGGCGGCCCCAATCACCGCCAAATAGAATTTTTTTTCTGCAGTCTTCCCCGCAAGTCTTTACAATTATTTTAGCGAACTTAACGCGCGGGCAGAAAACGCAGCCAAGCCGACAGGAGGTCCTCATGACCCGGATTCGAAGCAGAATGACCAGGCTCCCCAGGAAGTGTTCCCTATTGGTTGCGCTCCTTCTTTTTGTTTCCACCGCGGATGCAATGGCGCAGGGCCTCGGACGGGTCCTGCGTTCGGGCCAGCAGGCTGTGACTCCGCGGCGGGCGGGTGGGCAGCAGGCGCCGGGCGCACCCGCATCTGCTCCTTCGGTGACGGGAGTCTATACCGGGCCGGTGGTCGGGTCATCCCCGCTGATCCCGGGCTGGGGCTGGTACGTGCCTCAGAGCTACCGTGGCTATCATCCTTCTTTCTACGCTCCGCCTGTGGCGATG
>JAYGDV010000018.1:0-2969 GCA_046582735.1 Planctomycetota bacterium | reverse complement strand
CGTCGTCGTCTTCATCATCGTCGTCTTCATCGTCGTCGTCTTCATCGTCGTCGTCTTCATCGTCGTCGTCTTCATCATCGTCGTCTTCATCGTCGTCGTCTGGAGGGTTCCCATCCTCTCCCGGAATCTTGACGTTTCCCTGGATCCCGCCGTTATTAGCGCAACTGAAATACTGCGAACACCCCAGGTCACTGGGCCCTCCCACGGGATCTGGATCGATGCCACAGGAATCCGGCCCTGGAGCGGGCAGTTCCTCTCCACCAAGGAAGAGGTAGGATAAAACATAGATGCCATCGGTGATGTCGATCCTGCTGTCGTTGTTGGAATCCGCAGCTTCCCGACAGGCAGGAAAATCTCCTCCGAGGAAGAGCGCACTGAACAGACGCATGCTGTCCGATATTCCGATCTGGCCGTCATCATTCGAATCACCGCGCAAAAAGGCCGGTCCCGAAACCGAGCCTGAGACCTCCGTCTCGATGCTCACGAGGTTGTTTTCATCATCGGTCTCAGGGGTAGAGGTTCTCACTCTCGCCTGGACAACATAGGTTCCCGCGGCAGCCTCGGCACTGACCTCAACCGCAAAAAACAGGTTCGAACCGAAATTAGGGCGCAGGTCCTCGATCAGGAAGCAGGAAACCCCTTCCGGGTTCACCCCGCACTCATCTCCGGGAATAACCCCTGTCATTCCTTCCGGAAGGAGCAGGTCGATCCTCACCTCCGAGGCGTCTCTCGAACACAGGTTGAAAGCCGCCACAGTGTAGGAAATACTCTCCCCCGCCTGTGCCGACTCCGGCCCCTCGATGGTGACTGCGACATCCGCAGCTGGAAATGAATCCGCCTCGCCCGGGTTGCTCGGGAAATTATCGGACGGAGCCGGATCGCCTTCGGACCAGCCGCAACCGGGATCTCCCAGCTCTTCCCCATTGGTAAACCCGTCACCATCGGAATCGAGATCACAGATGGCCTGCCAGTCAACATTTCCGTTGACCAGCGTCCTTCCAACATCCCTGCCAAAAGGGGTGCGTGGCCCACCGCCAAAGCGCTCATGGCAGGTGGTGCACCCGATCTCGAAACCGTTGGGAATCTGCTCGACCCGGAAACCACGCGCCTCAACAGCCGCAAGAGTACAAAACCCGACCAGGAAAACAAAAACCCGCAGAAACAGGGGGAAGGGCATTGCAAGCTCCTTAAAATTGGATTCGACAAGCTGGAGGAAAAGAAATCGGCTCAAATACGAATCTCCCATCGCCCCCAGAAAGTTGTGCCCTCTATTCTATAGCCCTGGACCGTTTTTACAAAAACTACTCTTCCTTGAACGGGTGAACGATGTCGATCCACCGCCCGAGGTCCCTGGAGTATTCGGCCGGCAGTTTGTGCATAACCAGCTGGCGATGGAAGTTTGCTGCACCGAGCTTACCAATATCTGCAGCCTCGGCGTCCGGGAAACGTTCGGCTGGGTCAATCGCTATCATCTTGGTACAGAGCTCGAGAAGATCGAGGCGCAGTTCAAGATTCTCATACCGGGGAACTTTCTTCGCCAATTCCGGCAGCTCTTTCGGCAAGCGCAGTTTTTTTTCAAGAAGCTGATCGAGCGTTTTGCAGTCCTTAAAAAGAAGCTTGCCGGTCAACATCTCGATCAACACATAGCCGAGGCTGGCGATATCTGATCGGTAGCGCACCTCTCTGTCCCGGATGAGCTCCGGGGCCATGTAATAGGGTGTACCACGCACCTCTGCCTGGAGGTTCACCTGCCGGTCGCAGGAAGAGTCCACATCGATCAGTTTCTTGGTTCCCGTACGCTTGATCATGATGTTCGAGGGCTTCAGGTCACTGTGGATGATCTCATGATGGTGCAGAGAAGACAGGCCGGCGAGACAACCGCGCAGAATATCTACGGCAGCCGCAGGTCTCAGGATGCAGTGATCCTCCCCGGGCGTAACCAGCATATCGTTCAGGCGGTCCCAATCTTCACTCGAGACCCGCTCCCGGGACGCCCTGTAGAGCTTGAGGCTGAGTAGCTCCCGCAGGTCCAGCCCGTCGATCCACTCCATGACCATGACCCGGGTGTCTCCCAGCGCAACAAAATCACGGATATTCACCAGGTTATCATGCTGGATCTCGCTGATCTTCTGACCCTGGTGCGCAATGCGCTGCATCTCGGTGACATGCGTGGATTCCGAAACCGACTGGTCGCGGGAATACAGCTTGAGAGCAACCTTTGTTGAATAACCATCCACGCCCTCCCGCAGGGCAAGATAGACGACGCCCTGGGCTCCGCTGCCCAGCTTCCTCAGGAGCTTATAGCGGGCATTCCAGTTCATCTCATCCGCAGGAACCTCGACGGCAGCCGGCACCACCTGCTGGCCCAGGCCGCTGTGATAAGAAAGCGCCTGGGTCGGCGCATCGGGGTCAAGGTCATGCTGACCTGCCCGGCCGGAGGCTTCTTCCGGAGATGAAGAGACGGAAGTCATTTTGAACCAGATCCAATGGGCAATTTGCAGAAACAGGCAGTATAGGACCGGGTTTATTCCTTCGCCATTCCCCTTTACCCTGCCCGGCCCTACAATACCCGCTAAACCACTTTGTGGTGCAGGAACGAATACGTTGCCTGCTTTGAGTACGCTGGCAGATTTACGGAGCTTTCCCCGGATATGGCCTTCAAATACGCACTCTGCAGTGAAGTCTTCAGCTCTCCCCTCGATGAAACGATCGCCTCGATCGCCGGGGCCGGCTTCGATGGCATCGAGATCGCCCCCTTCAACGCAGGTGAGTCAGTCGAGGATGTCAGCTCGGGAGAGCGCGCGCTGCTGCGGCAGCAGGCAGCGGATGCCGGGGTTGAGATCATCGGCCTGCACTGGCTCCTGGTCTCACCACCAGGCCTGCACCTGACCACCGAAGACTCTTGCGTCCGTAAGGAAACCACCTCCTACCTCCAGGCACTGGCTCTATTCTGCAGCGATCTCGGCGGG
>JAYGDV010000553.1:0-3282 GCA_046582735.1 Planctomycetota bacterium | reverse complement strand
CACCTGCGCGAGCGCGGCAGCGGGGTCATCACCAACACCTCTTCCATCTCAGCGCTCGGAAACCGCGGCCAGGCGAACTACGCCGCCAGCAAGGCCGGGGTCATCGGTCTGAGCAGGACGCTCTCCCAGGAGCTCGCCGGTGATGGAATCCGTGTCAACTGCGTAGCCCCCGGCGCCATCGAAACGAGGATGTTCGACGAGGTACCCGAAAAGGTGAAAGAGAAATTCCTCCGGCGCATCCCCCTGGGAAGGCTCGGCACTCCCGAAGATGTCGCCCGCCTGCATCTCTTCCTCGCCAGCGACGAGGCCTCCTATATGACCGGGCAGATGGTTTTCTGCGACGGAGGGATCACCCTCTGAGCCGCCATGAGCGAAACCATGACCCTCCAGCTTATTGACCTCAGCCTTGAAAGCCCGCAGGAGAACCTCGCTCTCGATGAGGCTCTGCTGTTGGAGGCGGAAGCCGCCGCCGCCGAAGGAGGAAACCTCGGCTACCTGCGCTTCTGGGAGAGCGCGACTCCTTTCGTCGTGCTGGGAGTTTCCCGCGGAATCGAGAAAGACGCGGAGCGCGAACGGTGCCGGGATGACGGAATCCCTGTCCTTCGCCGGGCCTCCGGCGGCGGAACCGTCCTGCAGGGACCCGGGTGCCTCAACTTCACCCTGGTCCTGCCGCTTGGCTACGCCGCCGGGCTTGGCGATATCAACCAATCCTACCGGGCCATCCTCGACCCCTGCGCAGAAGCGCTGGGGCTCGCTGGGGTCTCCCTGCTCGGCAGCTGCGACCTGGCTATAGGTGACCGGAAATTCAGCGGCAGCGCGCAGAAAAGGAGCCGCTACTGCCTGATGCACCAGGCGACCCTGCTTTACGACTTCGACCTCGAGCTCATCCCGCTCTACCTGCGGCATCCGGACAAACAGCCCGATTACCGCCAGCAACGCGACCACCTTGATTTTCTCATCAATCTCCCCCTCGATGCCGCTGCCCTGCGTGAACGAGTCAGGGGGGCCTGGAAAACCATTGGTGTGAAGGAAGACTGGCAGCCGCCCGGGCTCGAGAAGCTGCTGGAAGAAAAATACTGCAACCGCGAATGGATCGAGCGCTTCTGAAGCCACCCGCCTGCAGTGGAATCATCAGCGCTTGATGCGGTAGATCTTCAGGCTCCCCTTGCGATAGACCCGCATGGTGAATTCATCGCCTTTTGCAAACCGACTGAGCTCTTTGGCAACGCCCTGCGGCGTGCTCACCGAATGCCTGTCGATGGTGGTGATGATATCGTAGCGCTCCAGGAACTTGAGGTCAGGGCGGATCCGGGTGAGGTTCTTATCCAGCGCCAGGACCAGCACCCCCTCCCGCGAGGTAATGGGAATCTGGGCTCGCACGACCTCTGGAACCTTTGCCAGGACAACTCCCATGTAAGCCTCCAGCTCCAGCCGGCGGAAATCATCGGCTCGCCTGGTCAGCTCCGATGGGGTAGCTGCAGAAGCCCCCTTGCCGACGATGATGATGGGGCGCTCCTTGAGAGGTCTCGGCCGAGCCGGGCCCGCCGCCGCCCCCGTCACCTCGACCAGGCGCCTTCCACCGGGGAGCTGGCGCTGGCTCAGGACCATGCCGGCAGCCTCGAGATGCGCCTTGACCACCTCGTAGCCGGCCCCCCGCACATCGGCGGAGAATAAAATCTTCAGCTTCGCCAGCGCCTCGTTGCTTGAATCGTGAACGACGGGAAACCCTGTGTGATCAGCCAGGAACTGGAGCAGCTCCAGCGCCGGGATGCGCCCCGCGACGATATCCACCGTCTGGCTGCGGGTCTTTTCGGGATCCGGGACGATCCGGTCCACCCTGGCGCTCTCTTCCATCCGGAAACGGCCGGCAAGTGCGGGGTGGGCCTTGCGCAACTCAGCAAGGCTCTTGAATTTTTCAGGCGCCCGCTCGGGCAGATGGAGCACCAGGCCATCGGCAGCCAGCTCGAGAACCGCTCCGGGGAGCGCATCAGCCGGCACCGCCGGCAGCAGAGGACCCAGCAGCAAAAGGCTGGCGGTACAGATCATTTTCAGCTTCATCAGAATATCTCCATGGAATTCATCCGGAGAGAGAGCAGCTCCTGCTCCCAGGACTAAGGTGCGCCGGCTATTGAGCGCCTTTGCGGAGGCCGACGGTTACAGAGGGAACATTGGTGATGATCCCATCGATCCCGCGCTCCATCAATGACCGCATGATCGCTTCATCGTCAACCGTGTAGACCCAGACGATGAAGCCGCTCCTGTGGAGCTCCTCGATGTAGGCCCGGTCGGCAAGCCTGTAATTGCAGACGACTACGGATGCGCCGGATTCCGCGGCGATGCGCTGGTGCTCACGGGCCCGGGCGATGCTGTCGTCAGAAACCTTGTCGCCGGTAAGATAACCGGTCGTGACGCCAGGCAGAACCTCGTGAAATTCACGGATCGCCCTTGGCGAAAAGCTCTGCACGAAGACTTCTTTCTCTATGCCGAGCTTCTGAACGATCATGGCGACATCCTGGCCGATATTCTCCGGCTTGATCTCGATCACCGGGGTGGACCGGCCACGCAGCAGCTCGAGCGCCTCCTCAAAGGTCGGCACCTTTTCGCCGGCATAGCCGGCCGAGTGCCAGCTTCCCGCATCCAGCCGGCGCAGCTGCGCGAGGCTCAGCTCGGCGACCTTCGCGCTCCGGCCATCGGTGAACACCTCCTTGAAATTCGTCGTCCGCAACACATCCTTGTCGTGCATGAGAGCCACCTGGCCATCGCTGGTCCTGTAGACATCGAATTCAACTCCATCGGAGCCCTGCTCGATTCCCAGCTTGATCGCGGCAAGGGTATTCTCAGGCGCCTCTTTCGATGCCCCCCGGTGGGCAATGATCTTGAACCCCTCGCGCTGGAAGCCCGTCTTCATGGTGCAACCCACCAGCGCGGGCAACAGGAGGCAGAGTCCCGGTAAGAATTTCGGGGCGGGCATGATGCGCTACTCCCCATCGGCTCCGCTGCCCTGTGCCGCCAGCTCGTCCTCGCCGAGATCATCGGCGGCTGCCTTCAACAGGTCCTCGGGACGAATCGGATCGATGATCCCGGGAATACCTTCATCGAGGATCACGAAACGAAGGATGTAGACAATCACGGGAACCCCGAGCAGCAACCCCCAGACCCCGAAGAAATGCTCACCCACGGCAAGGATCGCCAGGACCATAACGGGGTGCAGGTGGAGCATGTCACCGAGAATCTTCGGATTGAGGATCCAGGCTTCGATCAGGTGAATCACCAGGATCCCGA
>JAYGDV010000470.1:0-2227 GCA_046582735.1 Planctomycetota bacterium | reverse complement strand
GAAAACGGCAATCGGCGCTATACCCTTACCACCTTCCCCGGGGGCCCCGTGGGGAAGAAAGAAGAGTGGTTTGAAAACGGCCAGCAATACCGCCTGATGAACTACAAGGGCGGCCGTGAGGATGGCCTCCAGCTCGGCTGGTTCCGTGATGGAAAGCGCCACTTCAACTATGTCTACCGGGATGGAAGACGCTACGGACTTCCCGGCAAGCGGGTCTGTGAAAGCGGCGAATGAACACCATGTCGAAATCCATCGCAATCCTGCTCGCCGCTTCAGTCCTCTCAACGGGCGGTTGCGGCAAGCCGGCCGGAAAAATCGTGGAGCGCCCCCCCTCCAGGCTGCCGGTCTACAACAGCAGGCGTATGCAGCCGGCCTGGCTTCATGAAGACCCGGTCCCTGAGAAGGACATCCACCACGTACTCGATTTCAGCCTCACCGACCAGCAGGGGCAGGCGAGAACCCTGGCCGACCTCGACGGCAAGATCTATGTCTCCTACTTCTTCTTTGCCAGCTGCGCAGGAATCTGTCTCAAGATGGCCGAGGAGCTCAAGCGGGTGCAGAACTCCTTCAGTGAGCATGACGAGGTTCGCCTTGTCGGCCACTCGGTCACCCCTGGAGTCGACACGGTAACAGCCCTGGCGGCCTACGGAAAACAGAAGGGGATCAACCCAGAGAGATGGCACCTGCTTACCGGGGAGAAGAAGGAGATCTTTGACCTCGCCCGCAAGTCCTACTTCGCGGTGACCGACGGGAAGGATGACGACTACAAGAACCTGATCCATACCGAGAACCTGGTGCTCGTCGACAAGGAGAAGATGATCCGAGGAGTCTACAACGGCACCTATCCCCAGGACGTCAACCGCCTAGTGGAGGACATCGCCGTCCTGCTTGAAGAACAGGCTGGAGCTGCTGCGGATCGCTGAAAAGGCCTATTTGCGCGGTTTCCAGACAGGCCGGAGGGACTGGAGCAAACCCCTGCAGCCTCGTCTATTGTCGTGCCGCCCACGCTGGTGTTCAATGTGCCGGGTGAATACCGTGACATCGAGGATCGTCCAACTCCACCTGCAACCCGCCGGTATCCACAGGCCTGAAAACCGAGACTCTACGACATGAGCCCTGAAGTGAAGCTGAAAGAGCCCCGGTCCCTGGTGATCCTCGCGCTCTACGCCCTCATCGCCGTCGTGTTCACCTGGCCGCTTGCTGCTAATTTCACCAGCCACGTACCGGCCGGCAACAATGATCTCTTCCAGAACTACTGGAACCTCTGGCTGTGGAAGACCTCGCTCTTTGAGCAGGGCGCTTCTCCCTATTCAACCGAGATGCTCTTTTCAGGAACAGAGACCTCGCTCGCCTTCCACACCCACTCGCCGGCCAACACCTTGCTGGCCCTGCCCTTCCTGCTGCTGCTGGGCGAAGGCGCCGCCCTCTCGCTCGCCACTCTCGGCGGCTTCATCCTCGCCGGCTTCGGCGCCTACCTGCTGGCGAGGGAGCTGCTCGGTGACTGGCGCGGGGCGTTTCTCGCGGGAATGGTCTTCGCCTTCTTCCCGCAGCACTTCGAGCAGAGCCTCGAGCACCTGAACCTGGCGAGCTACGGAGCGATGCCGCTCTTCCTGCTCTGGATGATCCGCGCCATCCGCGAGCCCTCGAGCCGCTCCTGGATCTATTGCGGCCTCTTCTTCGCGCTCAACTGCCTCTTTGCCTGGCACAACGGCCTGCTGCTGCTGCCGGGCGCGCTGGCGCTCTTTATCGTGGAGCTGGTGAAACGCCCGCGGGAGGGCAAGCTGATCATCGCCGGCGGTGTGATCGCCGCCCTCGTGGCCATCATCGTCTGCCTCCCCTTTGCCTGGCCCATGCTCAGCGATATCGTTACAGGTACGGGATCTCCCGACAAGCCACAGGTCAACAAGCCCCTCGACCTCGCCTTCCTGGCGATCCCCTCGAGCCAGCACCCCCTCTTCGGCTCCATGGTTTCAGGCATTCACGATCAATACAGGAGCTACAACTCCGTCGGCTTCACCGCCTACCTGGGGCTGGCAACGATCCTGCTGGTCCTGTCGACTGCCTTCTTTCGTTTCAAAAGACCGGCTTCGTTCACTGATTTTCGCGACAATTCCCCCGGACTCTCTATACGCTTCTGGGTTTTCTTCGCAGGCCTCTTCCTGCTCCTGGGGCTCGGCGCAGAACTGCGCATCCTCAATACCGACACCGGCCTGCCTCTACCCTTCGC
>JAYGDV010000429.1:0-10855 GCA_046582735.1 Planctomycetota bacterium | reverse complement strand
TCTGATATTCACTTCCTGCCCCCCTGCGGCCGGAACCTGGCTTCGCGACATTACCGCGAGCCCTCTCCTGCCGAATACCTCCTCAGATTTTGAGGTCCAGGTCTACCGAAAAGAGATAGGACGAATACTTTTCGATCCGGTTGTTATTGCGGTAGTGCGCAATCTGCTCAAAAAAGACTTCGAGCTCTCCCCCGACCTGCTCCCCTGCACCTTCTTTCTGGCGGTTTTTCAGCGATCTGAGCAGTCCCTTGATGGAACTCTTCAACTGCCCCGAAGGAACGGCATTGGTCAGTCCTCTCTCGATAAAGGCGGAGATCTCCTCGAATTTATGAGTAACCTTGCCCGCGCTGCGCTTCAGGATGTCATTTACCCTGGCGGCAATTTCACCCTTCCAATTGGTGCCAAAGGCATCCGCTGCATGAGTTTCATAAACCGGCATTCTGCAATCCCCTGCGCAAACCGACTCAAAAGAGAACAAAAATCCAATGCAAGAGGATACCACGACTGGCGGGAGGCATCCAATTCAGCCGGGCAGCTTGCTGCAAGTTGTTTCTCCGAAAGAGACTTACAGAATCGACAGAACCCCCTTATTCTTCCAGGGCAGGACGCAAATGCCCGTTGTGAGCCGCCAGGAGAGCACGGGCGCCATCCGGGTCCAATCCCCTTCGCCCCATGACAATCGCCAGCTTGACGCTGCCTTCGGCTTCCCTGAGCAGCTCAAGCGCCCGCCCGGAATCCACCCCGGCGACCTGCTCGACCAGGCGCATCGAACGGTGCCTGAGCTTTTCGTTGGCCGCAACCAGGTCAACCATGAGGTTGTCATAAACCTTCCCCCAGCGAACCATCGCCGCGGTGGTGATGATATTGAGAACCATCTTGGTAGCCGTCCCTGCCTTCATCCGGGTAGAGCCCGCGATACACTCAGGTCCCACATCAATGATGACCAGGTGATCCCAGCCGGGCCCTGGCGACACATCCCTCAGCCCCCCGTCGGCTGCAACCAGAACTGTCACCGCACCCCTGGCTCGAGCCTCCTCGAGGCCACCCTGGACGAAGGGCGCCCGGCCGCTGGCTGAAATCCCGCAGACAACATCCCGCTCTCCAACGGCCGCCTCGCTGATGGTCGTGGAGCCGTCCTCTGAAGAATCTTCCGCTCCTTCAACAGCGCAGCGCAGGGCGCGGTCGCCGCCTGCTATGAAACCTTCCACCAGGCCTGGCTCTACACCGAAGGTGGGCGGGCATTCTGAAGCATCGAGGACACCAAGGCGCCCACTGGTGCCGGCACCGAGATAGATCAGACGGCCTCCCCGGTCGAAAGCCTCAGCCACCACATCAACCACCTCCGCGATGGTGTCGAGCTCGGAATCCAGGGACTCCCACGCCTTGAGATCCTCGGCATGGATAATCCCGACAATCTCACGGGCCGACCTGGAATCGAGCCCCCTCGATGCAGGGTTCTCAGACTCCGTTGAGGGAAGATTATCTTCCGCACGCGATGGAGAACCTGGAGTCATTGGCTGCGGTTTCCAGTCTACCTCGAGAAGGGATTGTTACCGAAAGCCGTCATCTTCCGGAGAATGTCGCCCGAGTGGCGGTTCGCCTCGACCATGATATCCTTGAAAGGATAATCCTTCGACACCTTCTCAAACGCATCGATGGCCTTGGTGTACTTCAATCCGCTGTCGGATTTGAGCTTGTCGCCCTCCTTCTCGAGCGCGATGGCCTTCTCCAGCGCCTTGCGAGCTGCCTGCCTGTAATCCCGTATAACCGTGGCAACCCAGGATTGCAGGACTGGGTCCATCCTCTTTCGCAGGGAAGGACTCTCGAGATCCCTGACCTTGAGAACTGCAATCCGCTTGTTGCCGAGCTTCAAGGCATCCTTCGATTCCAGCAGGAGCTTTTCAAAAGGAATGCCCTGGCGGGCATAGTAATCGCTGATCTTGAGAATCCTCTTGAGGCGGGAGCTCAGGGTATCCTTCCCTGGAAGCTCCCTGTCGTATCGCTCGATGAGACGTTCGCGGAAATCGAGAACCACCAGGGCCGGGTCTCCCGGCGGCAGACGAAGTTCAGCGGAAACCGTGGGCCCGCCGGCCGCAGCGGGGCGGAGCTTTGCGGGAGGCTGCTTCTTTCCGGCCTTCCTTGTCCGGGGACCTTCGGGCCTGGGGGAATAGGTCTTTTTCAGATCCTCAGGAGTGAGGCGAACCAGGATATATTTCTGAACAAGCCGCCGAAACGAGGAGTTTTCCAGCCGCTTGAGAAGGCCCATGTCATCCTTGCCTGAGCTGCCGGAATACCAGACCAGCGCAGGCTTGTAGCGCTGGCGAATACCGGCCAGCCCCTTCTCAATACCCAACCACTCCACCCCGCCGATCTTCACACCTGCGGGGTCATCGTCCCGCTTCAACTCCAGAGCGCCGACGCCTGGGGGAGCTGCAAAGAAGAGACCGAAGAGAAGAACTGTAATCGCCGGCGGGGAAAAAATGCTCAGCCCCTGCTGAAAACCGACCGACCGTGCCGAAGCCTGCCGCATGGATGTTTCCTCCCCATGGGTTAGGATACTTGCTTCCTGCGCAATCCGTATTAAGTATGACGCAGCCCAATGTCCAAGTCTTCAACAAAACACCCCCCTGCAGCCGTGGATTTATCGAAAGACCGTGAACGGATCCGGGGAATGTTCTCGGGCATCTCGAGGCGCTACGACTTTCTAAACCACCTGCTGAGTCTTAACAGGGACCGCAGCTGGCGCAGACGGGCGGCTCGTGAGCTGGCGCCTGCAGGCAACGAACTGATTCTAGATGCCTGTACGGGCACGGCCGACCTGGCCCTCGAGCTGAGCCGCTATGTCGACACGGACTCAGGCGGCCACGTCATCGGAACCGATTTCTGTGCCGAGATGGTCTGCCTGGGAGAACAAAAACGGCTGAAGAAAAAAGAAGACCGCTGCACCCTCCTCCTTGCAGACACCCTCAACCTTCCCTTTGCAGACGAAACATTTGACGGCGCCACAGTGGCCTTCGGAATCAGGAACCTCTGCGATCTCGAGGCGGGACTTCTCGAGCTCAGGAGGGTCCTCAAGCCCGGTGGACGAATCGCCCTGCTGGAATTCA
Source organism: Planctomycetota bacterium (assembly GCA_046582735.1). Lineage (GTDB taxonomy): Bacteria > Planctomycetota > UBA8108 > UBA8108 > UBA8108 > UBA8108. The sequence continues at coordinate 7,748 of JAYGDV010000429.1, read as the reverse complement.
CGCCCCCCCGCGGAGCTATCCTGCGCAGCCTCTTTGCCTTGTACTTCCGGCGCATCCTGCCTTGGCTGGGAAGGATCTTCTCCCGCAGCTCGAAAGGGGCGGAGGCCTATTCCTACCTCCCCGCTTCAGTTAGAGAGTTCCCGGAACCGCAGGAGCTGGAGGAGCTGATCCGCAAGGCAGGCTTCGACTCGGTGCGGCATCAACTGATGACCATGGGGATCGTTGCTCTCCACCTCGGTTGCCGCGCGGACACTGAGGATGTATCCCATGCAAGCCGCTGAAGATTTGCAACTCTACTCCCTCCTCCTGCCGCTCGAGACCGCTGTGGGGGCAGAGAAAATAGCGACTGCTCTCCAGGATGACCTCGGACTCCATCGCAGTGAGGCCATGCCCCGGGCACTTTATGGCGGCGGTATTCTCGCAAACAGGGAAAGCTACGGGAAGCTGGAGAAGCTGGCGGCAACGATCGAGTCTCTCGGCGCAACGAGCAGCATCGTTCACAGCGCGGAACTTGAGAACCAGCCGCGCCCCCGGCGAACAACCGGTCTCGATTTCAACGATGGGGAATTGATCGCACGAGGCCCGGGCGGAAATGAGATGCCTCTCCCGAGGTCAACCCTCGCAGGGATCCGGGCCACAGCCCTGCTGCCGGAAAACCCTGCAGCCGAGGAAGAAGACACCGACGCAAACCCGCTGCGAGGTCCGATCCTGGAGGATCCCCGTGAGCGTCCACAGGAGGAAGAATCCCAGCGCAGGCTTCAGCTGCTCGTCGAGCGTCTCGATGACCCTGAATTGAAAGGCATCTCGTTCCAGATCCGGGTCTACTCAAAGAGTCCCCCGGCGGTGCTCAAAATCGATAAAGATGAGTTCGATTACTCGTGCCTGAAGGTCAATAAATCGGATAATAGCCTGGAGAACTACCTTCGACTGCTGGAGAAACTACTGGGGTGGCTTCCTGGATCAGGACACCACGTACAGGTGGAGGATTTCCTCGAAGACCCCGATCCCCGCGCCATACTGTTGTCAGGTGACAACGAGGTGGCCTGTTCAGACCGCTCCTTCCTCTGGCACCTGCAAAATGCAGCAGGCGTGGAATCATCGGAAAAAGCGCAAGACCCTTCAACGGAAGCAAGCTCATGACTGAAATAGAAACAACCGCCGGCAACAGGGAGAAACTCCCGGTCATCGTCGGGGTAACCGGCGCCTCCGGAATTGTCTACGCGCAGAAGCTGGTGCAGCACCTGCTCAAGAGCGAACACCGTGTATTGCTCGCCATGAGCTCGGCTGCCAGGCTGGTTATCAAGCAGGAACTCCCCAGCGAAGGCGGTGCGGATCCCTGGGGCGATGTGAACAGGGATCTGCTCGAGCTGATTGCCGAGAAGGATTTCAACGCTCCCTTCTGCAGTGGAACCTTCCGCTTCCATGGAATGGTCATCGTTCCAGCCTCGATGGGTACCGTTGGCTCAATAGCCAGTGGAGTTTCCATCAACGTGATCCACCGGGGAGCGGATGTGTGCCTGAAGGAGAGGCGGAAGCTCGTGGTGGTCCCGCGCGAGACGCCCTTCTCTACGATCCACCTCGAGAATCTGCTCAAGCTTTCACGAGCCGGGGCGGTAATCCTGCCTCCCTCACCGGCCTTCTACCAGGATCCGAAGACTCTCGAAGACAGTGTCGACTTCATCGTCTCGCGCATCCTCGATGCCCTTGAACTTGACAACCAGTTGATCGATCGCTGGGGAGAATGAGACGGCATGACGATCGAGGATTCGGGCCAGGGCGGGCTGCAAACGGGTGAATCCCATCGGCGGGGAAGCGTTGGAACCTTCCTCGAATCGATCAAGTTTTCCCACTCCATCTTTGCCCTGCCCTTCGCACTCGCAGCCTTCTTCATGGCTGACTCCGAAGATGCTTCCTGGATCCTGCTGGCAAAAATCGTGGCGGCCTGCGTCTTCGCGCGAACGGCGGCTATGAGCTTCAACCGCCTTGCCGATGCCCGTATTGACACGCTGAACCCGCGGACGAGTTCACGCGCAGTAGCAGCCGGCGACCTCTCCCGCAACTTCATGGGCGGGGCGACCATCGCGGCGTGCTCTCTTTTCGCACTCTGTTGCTGGTGGATCAACGACCTCGCCCTCTATCTCTGCCCGGCCGCACTCGCTGTTTTGCTGGGCTACTCCTATACAAAGAGGTTCACCGCTCTGTGCCATCTTGTACTCGGAGCCGCACTGGGACTCTCCCCCATCGGCGTCTGGGTGGCGGTTCACGGAGAAATAGAGCTCCTGCCCATCCTGCTGGGACTGGCGGTCGCCTTCTGGACAGCAGGCTTCGATGTAATCTACGCCTGCCAGGATTACGACTTTGACCGCCGGGAAGGGCTCCATTCGATCCCCGCCAGGCTTGGGATGCCCCGGGCCCTGTCAATTTCCCGCCTGTTTCACCTGCTGGCGGTCGCGCTGCTGGTTACCCTGGGGCTCCGAGCCGAATATGGCACTTTTTACTGGCTTGGGACCGGCATCGTAGCTGTGCTGCTTGCATACGAACAGTCCCTGGTGAAGCCAGGGGACCTTTCCAGGGTCAATCTTGCTTTTTTTACCCTCAACGGCATTGTCAGCCTCGTTTTTATGGCTTCGGTCATCCTCGAGAAGGTAGTATCATAATTAAGAGCGGAAGTGCTCCTCCACAGCGAAAGACATGGGTCGATTTGCCCTGGAGAACCGCTCTGGAGCCCCTGAAAAGGCAGAGGTTGGCGCCGGGGGCGGCTTTTTCCCCGAGGGTACTCAAAACTCCACCAGGAACAATCACAGGCTTCGAAAATGACCGATATACCCGGGATCAAGCTGGCTGAGTATCTTGAAACAAAGGGCCCTTTACCCGGTCCCCAGGTGGCAAAACTCGCCATCCAACTGGCGCAGATGATGGGAGACGAATCAGAATCCGAGACCGGCAGCAGGGCCCCTGTTCTCCATACCGGTCGCATCATCATCACCACCAGCGGCAAGATTGACATCACACCTTCTGATGAAACGGACCTGGGGCTGCCGATTGTCGCCAGCTTCCCCCACCACGCCTCCCCTGAGGAAATACGTGGGGAAGAAGGTGACTTCAGATCAAGCCTCTACTCACTCGGCTGTACCCTTTTTGAGATCGCGACCGGAGAGTTGCCCTACAACGGGGATTCTCCCAAGGACATCCTGAAGGCTCATCTCAAAGAAGATATTCCCGACCCTGCAGAGAAGGGCGCAGACATCACTGCCGAACTCGGCCGTACTATCCAGGGACTCCTGAGAAAAAAAACCGAGCAGAGAATCCAGAGCGTCCCTGAGCTTCTGCGGCGCCTGAAGATCTGCCTGAAGATGGAAACCAACGGCGCACAAAGCGCCTCGCCGCGGCCGCCACCTTCAAAGGAAAAAAAAGACGCGGGCCAGAACACAGAAAAAGAGAAGAAATCCTCGCGGCCGAAGCTCAAGTTCTCATCGAAAAAGAAAAACGCGGGCGACTCCTCCGGAAAAACCGGGAGCAGGGATGGCGGGAAAAAATCTGACCAGCCCCCGGCCAGGGCCGGCCGCAAGCCCCCCTCCTTCAGCAAAAAGAAGACCGAGAGCTCCTCCCCAAAAGGGCCCGGGAAAGCCGGCAAGTTCAAGCGCCCCGAGAAAAAGAAGTCCTTTGGCGCAAGCCGCAAGGGCAAATTATCCGGGGCGGGAGCACAGCTCTCAGGCAATCTCATCGATCGTGGAGATGATGCCGATATCTTCGAAGACCGGTTCGAAGAAGAGGCCAACATGAACTACTCGATGACCAGGAAGAAAAGCCACCCCTTCATCCTTGCCGGGGCGGGAGCAGGGGTAGTGATCGCGATCCTCGTGGTATTCATGACCACCAAGGACAGCGATCAACAGCTTGAGGCAAACGCCGGCAACAGCCTCGCTGCCGGGCAGGAGAAAAACCAGAAGAGAAAAAACCTCCTTAAAAAAAGGTATGACACCGAACGTACGGAAGTCGAAAAATACCTCGCCACCCAGACAGAACGGTTCGAGGCCCGCGAGAGTGCCAGCATGATAGAAGGCCATCTCGAAGGGCAGATCGAAGCCCGTTTCTATAACAAGCCTGACGCTGTGAAACTGGGCATACTCTACGCCAAGGTCCATGCCAGGGCAGAGGAAGACAGGGCGGCTACTAAAGAAGCTGAAACAGGAAGAGAGGGCAGCTTCGAGAGCTACGTCAGGACCTTCAATGATCTCTACGCAAACGGACTCTGGGCACCGGCCATGGATAAGATCCGTGATGCTGAAAACGAGTACCGGCAGAAGCATGAAAAAGAAATCGATGAGATGTTCTTCAAAGCTGAAAATGCCATGGTCAAGCAGTGGGAAACGGACGAGTTGAAGATCCAGGATCTCGCCGGAGATGAGCCACAGAAGGCGATCGCTGTCGCCCAGCAAGCCGTGAAATACGGTGACGGGAATATTCGAAAAAGGGCCGGGCAATACATCGAATCCATCAACAGCCAGCTGGCTGTCCAGAACGCCAGCGGCGAAGAGAGCGAAGAAAAAGAAGGGGAGCCTGAAGAAGACGGTGTTCCCGAAGACCTCGATAAAGAGCTCGAGGACCTCGAGGAATAAGACGATTCATAAGCCGATGCTGACCTGCCCTGGATCTTTCGGAGCCTGCTGCTGAAACCATGCCCGACTCCGAACTCGATGACCTCTCAGAAAGCCCCTCGTTGAAGGAGCTGGTGGATGAACCCGAGCTGTCCGGTATCTTCACCGAGGACCGCCAGGAGATAGCCCGTGCTGTTCGCAACCTCGTTAACCGGGCCTTCGAGGATCTAGATTTCCAGGGCCGCCTGGCTGACGCGCTCGAGGTGGCGGTTGATGAAAACCTCGGAGAAGACCAGGCGGCACTCTGGATCGTTGCCATCCTGGCCGAATCCCGCTCCCAGGCCGCGATTCATACCCTGCTGAGGAGCTTCGCTCTGGAGGACGAGGAAAGCCTCTCCCATGCCTCCGGGATTGCACTCCTGAGGATCGGTGTTCCAGCCCTGGAGGCGCTGATGGAATGGGTCGACGAAGAGCCCGGGCTGGACCTCCGCAGGCAGACCTACGGACTCCTGGGAGACTGCGGTATCCTCGAGGAAAAAGAATACGTCGCGGAGGTCAGGGAGTTCCTGCGAACAAGGGTCGCCAGGGAGCTGGGCAAACCCGCCGGTGAAGGCGCCCTGGAAGAGGCCGCAGCTGCAATTGCCCGCCTGGGCGACTACGGCTTTCTAGATGACCTGCGCAGGATCTTCACCGAGGACTGTGGAGGAATGAATCCCAGCCTGCAGGATTCGATAGAGTTGCTGGAAGAAAACCCGGAGGGCCTCCCCTTCGTTCCCACCACCTCCCCCTGGGAAGAAAGCTACGGATGGATCTTCGAAGATGACCTGGAAAGTCACCGGGTGAACCGGGCAGAAGACGAGGGTGGTGAGGCCGATGACCACTCATCTCACCACCACCATCACGATTGTGGGGATGACGGCTGCACACATTAGCCCTTCGGAACAGGACGGCCCGCAGCCTGCTGTTCAGACGGCCCCTTCTTCCTTCCTGGCTTCCTCCTTGGCCCGCCTCGAAAGACTCTTCAGCTGGGCCTTGACCAGGTGCTTGGCAAGCAGGTGGTTGCCGGGGTGCCCTTCAATCATGTCCCACCGGAATTTCCAGTCCCTCTCCGACTGGGCTCCCGCTCCAAGGCTGGAGACAGCCGTATTGGGCCACTTGTCTTTCAGCTCCATTCGCAGGCGCCAGGAATCCCCTGAATCGAGCCCACTGAGAGAATCAAGAACCTCCTTGGCATAGAGCTTGGAAGCGTTGCGGATATCCCAGGCCCGGGGATCGTTACTGCAACCGATCGTCTTGACGATAATTTTCGGAGCACGGCATACATGCTCATCGCGCAGCTGCCAGGAGCGATCGGATCTCAACCCCCTCAGGCTGATCAACACCCAGGGAAGGAACTCATCGGAGAAACGCTCACGCAACTCCCAGGCCTCCTCGCTGTCGATCCCACCGAGGCTCTCCAGGAGAGCCCGGGCGTACTTGCTCCTGGCCCTGTCATTCCTCAACTCCCAGGCGCGCTCGGTCTCAAGCCCCCGCAGGCTCATCAGCACCTCGTCCGGAACCGTCTTGTCCAGCTTGTCGCGAATCTCCCAGGCGTGTTCCGAATCGCTGCCCCGAACTGCCAGGGCGATCTGCTCGGGAGCCACATCCGCGAGCTCCAGCCGCAGCTGGCAGGCGCGGGGGTTTTTCCCCATCCCCGAAAGGCTGCCGGCAACAAATACGGGCACCTCATCTTTGAGCTCTTCACGAAGATCCATCGCCTCTTCGGAACGCAAGCCGCCCAGGCTCTTGGCAACCAGGCCCGGCTCCCGGTCCTTGACCCTGGCCCGAAGAGCATGAGATTCAGGAGTATCAAGTCCGGAGGAGAAGAGAGCGGTAAAGCCGGCGGCGCTCTCACAAAGCCTGTCGAGCTCAGAATAGAAATGATCGGTCAGGGCAATCCTCCGCCCCTCTTCATCATCTCCCTTGCAGATCTCAAGAGTGCCGGCAGCGAACTCGCCCAGCGGCTTTTCTTCAGAGCTGAGCTCTGCCCAGCACGGATCAGGTATTTCCGGGTATCCCTTCCGGGCCAGGACATCCTTGATACGGTTGAAGATTCGCTGCAATGACTCTTCGATTGTTGAATTGGCATTATCGATAACCAACCAGTTCTCGGGATCCTCCTCAGCCAGTTGGAGAAAGCCCGTGCGCATCTCTTCGCGGAAACCTATCCCCATAAGTCCCTTGCGGCCAAAATCACCCTCCTTCTTCCTGTCCCGTACCTTCTGGATTTTCTTGCGCAGACGGGATGTCAACGGATCGACATCGCAGTAGACCACCAGGTCGGGCCAGAGATCCCTGGATGCCAGCTCCAACACCTTGTCTACCCCCTCACGCGACAACCCCCTGGCGTGATGGGAGTGGGTAATCGCGCTGTAGAGATAGCGGTCGCAGAAGACGAGGTTTCCCGGCAGGAGCTTGGGACGAATGTACTCGTCGATCATCTGCGTGTCCCTGGCTACATAGAGCAGGAACTCGGTAACATCCGACATGCGCAGAAAGCGGGGGTCCCTGGTCAGATCACGAATCGCCTTGGATATTTCAGAACGAAACACGCCCTGGTCCCTGGCATGGTGTACGGGAATTCCGCAATCGATGAGATATTGCGCGATGCGGTTGGACAGGGTCGTCTTTCCGCTGCCATCGATACCCTCAAAGTCAATAAAGACGGGCTCCATTGCCCCCGCAGAGTCCTGGTCGGGACTTCCTGAAACAGAATCAGACATGGCTCAATTTTCCATTGGACCATCAACCCTGGTGGCAACACCGTCCTGTCCCGGCACCCGGGGTGGTTCCTGGTCCTTGTTCAATATGAAGTTAACGCTCGTCGTAAACTTTGAGAGCGACCTGGCATCAAGAGTGCATAGTATAACTTCAAGCCAGTGTGGGAAGGAACCTGCTGACAAATTTCTACACTTAATTTCGGCAATCAATTTTGCTGTCCGGCCCACTGGCCTGCCCAACCCTGAGGCCGCCAGGGCAGCCTTTTCACAATAGAGATTCACGGGTGGCTCATAAACCGTTATCCGGTCATCGAAGGTTACCCGTAGATCCTTTTCATCCCGCTGGTAAACTCTGCGGCGGTAATTGATCGCTGACACAGGCCTGAGGGGT